>JAYVEJ010000592.1:0-9301 GCA_043748885.1 Luteolibacter sp.
TATCTCCTCCTTGCCGCGCTTTCCACACCGCTGGTGCTCTCCGTCCACTCAGTCGTTTCGTTCGACTTCGCAACTTCAGTGGTCCCCGGTTGGCATACCACGATCTTCCCACCCTACTTCGTCGCTGGTGCGATCTTCGGTGGTTTCGCAATGGTGCTCACCATCATGGTTCCGGCCCGCTTTATCTATGGTTTGCAGGATTTGATCACCATGAAGCACATCGATAACATGGCGAAGATCATCCTGCTAACTGGCACGATCGTTGGTTATGCCTATCTGATGGAACTCTTCGTCGCCTTCTACTCGGGTGCGATTTATGAAATGGACGCCTTCAAGTTCCGAATCGCCGGCCCATCATGGTGGGCTTACGCAGCGATGATGACCTGTAACGTGCTTTCCCCACAGGTGTTTTGGTTCAAGGCCTGCCGCGAAAATCTTTGGGTGATTATGATCGTCGCGATGTTCGTCAACGTCGGCATGTGGTTTGAACGCTATGTGATCATTGTCACAACGCTGCAACGAATGTGGTTGCCGGGTGACTGGAAAACATATTCACCATCAGGCGTGGAAATGATGACCTTCGTCGGCACTATAGGTTTGTTCCTTGCATTATTCCTGATGTTTCTCCGCTTCCTGCCGTGCATCAACATCGCCGAAGTGAAATGGAGCCTGCTGGAGTCTGATCCACATCATGACGATTACGAAGAGCACCCAGATCACGGCGTCGTCGTCGAGGTCGCCTATCAGAAGGAGCTCGTAGCTTCCAAATAACTTTTAACGAATAACTTTCACCGTGAGCACCACCCGCAAACGCGTTTATGGCTACCTAGCCGAGTTCAAGAGCGCCTCCGCTCTCTACAAGGGCGCGGAGAAAATCCGCGACGCCGGCTTTAAGAAATGGGATTGCTACTCGCCCTATCCGATCCACGGCCTTGACGGCGCGATGGGCATGAAGCGCTCGATCTTGCCATGGTTCGTGTTCTTCGGCGGCATCACCGGCACCTGCACTGCCTTTGCATTGGCCTACACCACCCAAGTAGTTATCTATCCGACGGTGGTGCAGTCGAAACCGGCTAATATCTTCACGGTGCCTGCGTTTTTCCCAATCATGTTCGAGCTGACGATTTTGTTCTCTGGCTTCACGGTGTTGTTCGGACTGCTGGCTCTTATACAACTCCCGCGGCTCAATCATCCATTGTTTGCGAGCCGCCAATTCCACCGCGCGACGGATGATGGATTCTTCATCGCCATCGAAGCCCGCGACCCAAAATTCAGCCCTAACGGCACCCGCGATCTGTTGGCAACTATCGGCGGAGCTAACATCGAACTCGTCGAAGAAGAAGACTGAGGCCGATCTCATTTCTTAACTTTCAAATCTCTAATTCCAGATGCGTTACTTTTTCCTCGCTTACGCGCTCATCGCGTTGCTCGTCGTCGGAATCTTCGGTGTCCGCGGCCAGCATTTTGCCAAGCCGCCGATCCGGATTTTTCCGGACATGGATGAGCAGGATAAAATCCGCGCCCAGAAGCCGGACGCGTTTTTCGCCGATGGTCATGGTGCCCGTCTGCCAGTGAATCAAACCCAACCGCGCGGCTTCAACCCGGCGGGCGAGCAAGCCATCGGTGGCATCCCGGAATATGAATTCGGCGGTCAAACCGGTTATTATTACACCGGCCATGTCGGCGACTATTTTGGTTCGGGAATGCCTGAGGAGTTGAAGCTAACCGACGAGGGTGCATCTGCTCTGATTCATCGTGGTAAAGAGCGTTTTGGAATCTATTGCGCGGTCTGTCATGGCAAGTCCGGCGATGGCCAAGGTGTCACTAGCCAATACGGCGTTCCCGGCATTGCCAATTTTCACCTCGATACCTTTAAGTCCGCGACTTATCCCGATGGCCGGATTTTTGAAACCATCACCAACGGCAAAGGCATGATGGGGGCTTACGGATATAACATTCCGGTCAACGACCGCTGGGCAATCATTGCATACGTTCGCACTCTGCAGACTGCCAAAGCGGCAGCCACCAAGGCTCCATAACTTTTCCCTGATTTCCAATGGCCCACCACCACGTCACCTCCGCAGACATCGCCATCAACGGCGATCACCTCGACACCTCCAAGGTGGCGAAAGTGAAAAGCATTGCCTTAGGCGTAGCCGTCATCGGCTCCGTGATCAGCTTGTATCTGCTCTATTTTAGCTCTGAGAAAACTCAGGGAACTTATGCATACTCATGGTTGTTCTCGTTTTACTTTTACCTGACCCTCTCGATCGGTGGAGTGTTCTGGGTGCTTCTCCACAACGTCTCTAACGCCAGTTGGGGAACCTCTGTGCGCCGGGTGTTTGAAAACATCGGCGCGACGTTTCCCTGGATGTTCTTGTTTGCGATCCCGCTGCTGACTCCCCATGTGCAGCACTACCTTTATGAGTGGATGAACATCCACCGTGCGGCTCCGGGCGATGTGAAGGAATATCTTCAACACCACGAACCTTTGCTCTACAACAAGTATTGGTTCATGAACCGGACCTTCTGGTATGGTCGGGTGGCCTTTTATGCCATCGTCTTCAGCGCCGTCATCATTGGCCTGCGGAAACTCTCGACCGACCAAGACACCGACCCAAATCCCGGCACCTGGCGTTTGCTCAAAGCCCGCTATCACTCGAACTATCCGCTGATCATCTTCGCGCTGACCATCACCTTCACCGGTTTCGATTTCGCGATGGGCCTCGACTACACTTGGTTTTCCACCATGTGGGGCGTCTATCTGTTTGCCGGTGCCGCGTTGAACTCGATGGCCGTCGGCGTGATCGTTTGCACTTGGTTGAAAAGCCAAGGCCACCTCAAGCATGTCACCGGGCCGGAGCATTTCCACGTCATGGGCAAGTTGATGTTCGCCTTCACGGTGTTTTGGGCTTATATCACATTCTCGCAGTTCTTCCTGATCTGGTACGCGAACATCACCGAGGAAACTAAGTATTTCCTGATCCGCAACACTGGCAATTGGAACACCGCAATGTATTTCCTGCTGTTTGGTCACTTCGTGGTTCCCTTCGTGGTCTTGCTTCAGGCGTGGTTGAAGAAGAACCCCAAGTTACTCTCCATCGTCGCAGTTTATACCTTGTGCATGCACGCGCTGGATCATTATCTAATCATCATTCCTGAGCGCGGTGTGTCACTGGGTAAAATCAATCCAGCGGTCTTCGGCGACATTCAAGTATCTATACCCGGCGCCTTCTGGGGAGATATCTTTGCCTTCATCACGCTCGGTGCGGCCTTTGTATTCTTCCTCCTCCGCGCTCTCGGCCAGCACTCGCTCTATCCGAATCGCGACCCGCGCATCCTCGAATCCGCGAACGCTTCCAACTGATTTCCTTCTCTGCACATGGACCTATCCCGCGACAACCCGATCATCCGTTTCACCACATTCTGGTGGGCGCTCGGCACTTTCTTTCTCTTCACCGTGCTGCTCGCGGTGATTTGGTTATTTGTCCGCTCCGAGCCGACGACGCTTGAAGATGCGGCAGCCAAACCACGCTATGTCACCAAGGCGAAAATCGATGCCGCACAGGCTGCGAACATTTCACCCGATGCCATCGAGTCGGCCATCGCCGTGATGAGTCAACAACTCGCCGCCTCCAAGCCGGTGGCTATGGAAGTGCCCGCGCAAATCGTCCCCGGATCGGAGACGGCAAAGAAGTTAGCCGCCGCTCCCGCCGTGGATACCAAGGCGATCGACGCGGCTCCAGCCATCGCCGACGAACCGATAGATCCGGCAGTGATGGAAATTGGTAAGGCCGCTTTTCTACTCTGCGGCGCCTGCCACGGGCAGAATGGTGAAGGCGGACCGATCGCTCCGCCGCTGGCCGGTTCCGAGTGGGTCAAGGGTCCAATTTCCAATCTCGTCCGCATCCAACTGCGCGGCCTAGTCGGTCCGATCACAGTGGTCGGAAAAGAATATAACATGCCCGGTGGCATGGCGGCGCTCAGCTTCCAGACTGACGAACAAATCGCCGGTGTGTTGACCTATGTGCGCAACAGTTTTGGTAATAAAGCGTCTGCCGTAAAACCCGCGCAAGTCGCCGCCCTCCGTAGTGAAGTCGGGAAACCGCAAGTCACCGCTGCGGAACTCACCAAGCCTTAATTTCTCTTTCCCACTTTCTCAAAGCCGATGTCATCTGCCATCCCAAACACCACAGATCAGGACGCCTTGCTACGCGCGGGGATTGATCGTTCGCTGCGTCACCCGGTGATGTTTTTCATGACCAGCGGTGCCGCGTGGCTCGCGGTTTCTATCATCCTCGGAATTATTGCATCGGCCAAGGTTCACAGCCCTAACTTCCTCGCGGGTTACTCGTGGCTCACCTATGGCAGAATTTTCCCCGCCCATATCAATGCCTTTATCTATGGTTGGGGATTCCAAGTCGCATTCGCGGTGATCATCTGGATGACCGCCCGGCTTTCCCGCAAGGAATGCACCGCTGCCGGTCTCATTCTCACTGCTGGGCATATCTGGAATCTCGGCGTGAGTTTGGGAATCGTGGGAATCCTCTCGGGCAATAGCACCGGGATGCCGTGGATGGAGTTTCCTGCATTCACTTGGCCGGTGTTGCTATTTAGTTATTTCGCAATTGTGATCTGGTCGTTCATTCAGTTCCGCGTCCGCCCGGAAGGTCATGTCTATATCTCACAATGGTATCTGCTCGGCGCGATGGTTTGGTTTCCATGGATCTTCATCACCGCGAACACGCTGCTGAATTGCCTGCCAGGTCACCCGGTGATGGCTGCGGGAATCAATGCTTGGTATAAGTCCGCATTGATCTTCTTGTTCTTCACGCCAGTTGCTTTGGGCACCGCTTATTATCTCGCTCCTAAAGTGACAGGGCGCTCGGTGCATAGTTATTCATTGGCTAAACTCGGGTTCTGGTCGCTCGCGGTCATCGCCCCATGGGCTGGGATGCAAAAGCTCACCGGCGCACCGATTCCTTATTTCCTTCCGTACGTGGGAGCTGCTGCCACCGCCTTGTTATTCGTGCCATCCATCGCTGCTGCGATCAATCTGCTCCGCACGATGCTAGGGTCGCCTGAGACCATGGCCGGCAGTCCTGCGCTGCGCTTCACCACTGCCGGAATCGTCGGCTTGTTAGTCCTTGCCTTCGCCGCTGTGGTATTGAATCTCCCCAACTCCACTCTCCCGCTCACTCAGTTTTCGATGTCCGGTTATGGGTTTGAAATTCTCGCGCTCTATGGATTCTTTAGCTTTGTGATGTTCGGCGCCGTTTACTTCATCGTGCCGCGGGTCACTCGCCGGGAGTGGCTTTCCCGCCGTTTGATTAAAATGCATTTTCTATTTTCCGTCTATGGCATCATCGCTGTGGCATTGGTCGCATTGTATGGTGGACTGGAGCAAGGGAAGAGCCAGGAAGACTGGCAACATCCATGGCAAGCGGCTGTCACCGCTTATCCCTATGCCGTAGCAACTACCATTGCATGGTGCTTCATCTTATTCTCCAATATCTTCTTTTTCATCCACCTCACCTTGATGTGGTTGCGTCTTGGCCGTCGCAGTTCACACCCGACATTGTTGGTTTCAGGCCACGGCCATGCGACCAGCCCTCACGGCGAAGAAGGGGATATCGACAACGCTGGCCCTGGTCACATCGCTGCCCACGGACACTGAGTTTAAGATTTCAAATTTCAGCAATTTTCCCAATGAGCTTTCGCACATTCATCCTCGGTCTATCCGCCAGTTTTGGCATCGCCTGGCTGGCGATCATTGTCGTGCCATTCATCAAGATGCGCAATTTGGCACCCATTCAGCTTAATGAAGCAACTGATGGCAGCACTGGCATTTTCTTCCCCAAACGCACTGGCCGGATTGCCGACGGTGCTTTGGTGTATGCGGAAAACGGCTGCTATCTCTGCCACACACAAGTCGTGCGCCCGACCTATGCCGGCAATGATCTCTACTATGTGGACCTCGGTGGACTGAAAGCCGATCCAGATCGGGGTGATACTCGCCGCGAGACGAATGCTTATGATTTCTTCGGCGAGAAATTCGCGCAAATTGGGGTTTCCCGGATGGGGCCGGATCTCTCCAATCTAGGTCGCCGTGTGGATTCTAACTATGCATTTGGTAAGGATTCCACGAAGTGGCTGTTTGCCCATCTCTACAATCCACGGCAGGAGCCGCAGCGGTGGAAGTCCACTTGCCCGCCGTTCCGGTTCATGTTCGACGAAGTTCCGATTAAGGGAAATCCATCGAATGATGCATTATCGATCAACACGGCGGCGGGAACTGAAGTGGTCCCGAACTCGGATGCCAAGGCGCTTGTCTCCTATTTGCTCTCGCTCAAGAAGGATCAGGCCGTGCCTGCCGCCCTGAATTTCGGCCCGCCGAAAAAGAAGGGTTGATGCCCCTTGAACGAAACAACTTCTTACCTACTTTCCATCATGTCTCTGCCTAACCAAAAACCAGACCTCGAGGACTCGATCAATGTGACCGAGGCCCACGGCCGGGTGGTCCGCGAAGCCGCTGCCTGCGCTCGTGAAAAACGGATCGCCGACAATGGCATCGCACCGATTTCCCTATGGGCTCTCGTTGCCTGCGGCATTGTGTTGCTCGTCGCGGGCGGCATTCTCGGATCCGCTGGAGAGTTGTTTGCGTATGGTGCCACGTTCCGCGAAGGCTATATCCGCAAGCCCCCGGGCGGCGCGGAAGATACTGGTCCGGTGCCTAAAGAAGCGCTCGCCGCTTATATGGCAAAGGGCGCGAAAATCTATACTGCGAAATGCAATGGTTGCCATGGCTCCGATGCGAAGGGCAACGGATCCACCTTCCCATCGCTGGCTGGCACGCCTTGGCCTAACGGCGAAACCGAGCGCTTTGCGATGATCATTCTCAATGGTCTCGAAGGCCCCGTCGATGATGGTAAAACTTATGGCGTGATGCCCCCTCAGGGCATCGGCATGGGAGCTGAAGATCTGGCCGGAATCATGACGTATGTTCGCAACAACTTTGGCAACTCCAAGGGCGATGTGGTCACCATTGATATGGCAAAAGCCGCGTTAGAAATTTCCGCGAAGCGCAAGAATGCCGGCAAATCCGCCACCGGTGCTGAACTCACCGCCGATCACCTCAAGAACTTGCCAGGAGAAAAGCTCGACCCCAAGACGCTGCTCGATCCCATCACTTTGGCCCCGGCGAAAGCTCCTTGACCTGAGTTCCTGATTTTACCTTTCCCATCCGATTTACCCACGCCGCACGACGGAATTATGAGCTCCCACGCTACTACAGATCACGGGCACGACGCCCATCACGAAGAACATCATTATGATCCGGGATTCCTCCGGAAATGGGTGTTTTCTACCGACCATAAGATGATCGGTCTTCAGTATGGATTCACGGCGATGTGCTTCCTCGCCTTCGGCTTCTATCTGATGATGGTGATGCGCTGGAGCATCGCCTATCCGCACCAGCCGCTGCCGGAGTGGATGAGCTGGGTATTCACCGATGGTTGGAAGGCACGTTGGTTGCAAGATGGAAAAGTAACGGGCGAAACCTATAATATGTTCGGTGCCATGCACGGCACCATCATGGTTTTCCTTGGCATCGTACCGCTCGGGTTCGGGGCTTTCGGAAATTATGTGACGCCACTTCAGATTGGTGCGCCGGATATGGCATTTCCCCGCTTGAATATGGCAAGTTACTGGGTCTATCTGGTAGGTGGCCTGATTATGGTTTCCTCGTTTTTCATGGAGTCTGGATCCGCCAAATCCGGCTGGACGAACTATTCACCGCTTGCCGGATTCGCCGACGGGCAAATCGTCAATCAATGGTTGGCGGGGCAAACTCAATGGCTGCTCGGGCTTGTTTGTTTAATCACTTCGTCGCTGCTTGGTTCGGTTAATTTCATCACCACCATCATTAACCTCCGTGTCCGCGGTATGACTTGGATGCGGATGCCGTTCTTTGTTTGGGCAATGCTGGTGACCGGTTTCCTCCTGCTGCTGGCCTTCCCGCCGCTGGAAGCTGCGGGCATCATGCAGTTGATGGACCGCGTCGGGCACTCCTCGTTCTTCATGCCTTCCGGGTTGTTCACCAAGAGTGAAGGTCTCGCCGATCTATCCGGTGGTGGTTCGCCGCTGCTGTTCCAGCACTTGTTCTGGTTCCTCGGCCATCCCGAGGTTTACGTTCTTCTCCTTCCCGCCTTTGCTTGCGTCGCGGAAATTATTCCAGTCAACACCCGCAAGCCGTTGTGGGGTTACAAGTCGATGGTCTATTCCGTGTTAGTTCTCGGTTTCCTTTCCTTCGTGGTGTGGGCCCACCATATGTATATGACCGGCATGGGGGCTGCGGTTTCCACATTCTTCCAAACGACCACGGTGCTCATCTCGGTGCCTTCCGTGGTTATCATCACCGCCATGCTCATCTCCCTGTGGGGCGGCTCGATCCGTTTCACCCCGCCGATGATGTGGGCCTGTGCCTTCATCCCGATGTTCGGCATCGGTGGCCTAACCGGACTGCCGCTGGCCTTCAATCTAGCTGACCTCCACTTGCATGATACCTATTATGTCATTGGCCATTTTCACTATGTCGTGGCACCCGGCATTCTCTTCGGCTTCTTCGCCGGGGTGCTCCATTGGTATCCAAAAATCACTGGCCGCTTCATGAGCAAGACACTCAACCACCTGCATTTCTGGCCGAGTTTGATTTGTATGAACCTGATCTTCTTCCCGATGTTGGTGCAAGGGATGGCCGGCTTCCACCGCCGTTGGTACAATGGGGGGGATGCCTACCTCTCTAAGGCCGCAGACAGTGTGAACATTTTTGGTAACACCGTGGTGCAGCACATCGACATGAACATTCTGATGTCATGGGGAGCTTGGACCATGGCGTTCTTCCAAATCTTCTTCATTCTCAATTTGTTCACCTCGTGGAAATTTGGCAAGAAGGTCACCAGCGACAATCCATGGGATGCCACCACGCTTGAATGGGCGACTCCAACACCTCCAGGCCATGGCAATTTCCTCAAAGATCCGGTGACCTATCGGGGTCCCTATGAATACAGCCGTCCGGATTGTGATTCGGATTTCCTTCCCCAGTGGACCGAGCCGAAGCATCACGAAGCTGCGGACAAGCTGGCTGAGAAACATTAAGTTCCATCACCTCACACGCCTTTCTTTTCTCCAATGGAAATTCCCTACGTCGTCACTCCCCGCAAGGACACCGGCCTCTTCAATGCGAAGATTGCAATTTGGTTGTTCCTCGCTTCCGAAGTTATGCTCTTCGGCGGCTTCTTCT
>JAYVEJ010000593.1:0-3556 GCA_043748885.1 Luteolibacter sp.
CCGAAAACTATGCCCAATGCGGCGATCGTGGTCACCGCGAGGTGAGGTTTGTGGCCTGCGTGGCCTCCGTGTGTATCAGTCATCGTCGCGAAGCGGATCGCTCGCAGGCGCTTCAAATCATTTCCGGCAACGGCTGACCAGCGAATTTGTAAGACTCACTCCGCCCCGCAAAATCCCGATCATAGGTCTTGGCGCGACAGGCCGGCAGACTCACCCTGCCGCCGACTTACGAATGAGCACGGTTCTGGAAACAATTGATGGCGGCACTCGCTATCTCGAAAAACGCGGAATCGACGACGCCCGCCGCAATATGCAAATGCTAGTTGCCCATCAGTTAGGCTGCACTCGGATGGATCTTTATCTTCAATTCGACCGCCCGGTGGAGGAGTCCGACTTGAGTCCGCTGCGCGAAACTTTGAAAAAACGCGGTGAAGGCATCCCGATCCAACACTTGCTCGGCAGCGTTTGGTTCCACCAACACGAATTCAAGACCGACGCCCGCGCGCTGATCCCGCGCCCCGAGACTGAGGAACTCGCGGAGTGGATTTTGAAATGGGAACTCCCCGCCGCGCAACAAATCCTCGACATGGGTTGCGGCTCCGGAGTCCTCGGGCTGAGCCTCGCCGCCGCCCGCCCTGGCTGGCAAGTTACCCTCGCGGATGTTTCCCCGGATGCCCTCGCCCTGGCGCGGGAAAATGCCACCGCCCTTGAAATTCCGAACGCCAGCTTCCTCGCAAGCGACCTCTTCACCGCCATCGACGACCGCTTCGACGGCATCGACGACCGCTTCGACGGCATCGTCGCCAACCTTCCCTACGTCCCGGAAAACGATCGCGCCACCCTCACTCGCGAGGTGATGCACGATCCGGCGCTCGCCCTCTTTTCCGGCCCGGACGGCCTCGACCTCATCCGCCGCTTCATCCCGGACGCATATCATCGGCTGAAACCCGGCGGCTGGCTCGTTTTAGAAATCGGTCACGATCAAGCTTCACAAGTTGCTGAAATTTTAAAAGCCTGCGCCTTCACCGCCATCGAAGTGAAAACTGACCTCTCCGGAGTTCCTCGTTTCCCCTTCGCCAAGCGGGAAAGTTGAGGGTTGATGGAAAGATCAAGAGGCTCTCCACCGGACCGCGGGATTCATCTCGGCTTTCATTCATTCATTCATCATCCTCTTCCTATCAACCATCCACTTTCAACCATCAACACATGGACAAACTCGTAGTTCACGGCGGCTCCACCTTGCGCGGCAGCATTAATATATCGGGTTCGAAAAACGCTTCGTTGCCGATCCTCGCTGCCACTTTACTAACAAGCGAAGATTGCATCATCCGCCGCGTGCCCGATGTCTCGGACACGAACTATATGATTCAAATCCTCAGCGCCCTCGGGGCCGATGTCGAACGCTCGTCTGGCACCGTCCGCATTTCCTGCGCCGAGGTGATGGATGAAGCGCCTTACGAACTGGTCCGCCGGATGCGGGCTTCCATTTGTGTGATGGGTCCGCTGTTAGCTCGCAATGGCCGCTGCGTGGTTTCGCTTCCCGGTGGCTGTGTCATCGGTGATCGGCCCGTCGATCTTCACCTTCGTGGACTCGAAGCGCTCGGCGCAAAAATTGAGTTTGAGGGCGGTAACATCACGCTCACCGCCAAGCACGGCCTGCGCGGCGCGGAAATCGACTTGCGCGGCACCCACGGTCCGACCGTGCTCGGCACCGACAATGTGATGATGGCCGCCACTCTAGCAGAAGGAATCACCATCATCGAGTCCGCCGCCGCCGAGCCGGAAGTCCTCGATCTCGCGAATTTCCTCAACTCCATGGGCGCGAAAATCACCGGGGCTGGCACCCGCCGCATCGTCATTGAGGGCGTGAACGAACTTCACGGCGTCGAGCACACCGTGATCCCGGACCGGATTGAGGCTGGCACCTTCATGGCCGCCGCCGCGCTGGCTGGAGAAGGAGTCACTCTCCGCCGCGTTTGCCGCGATCATCTCAAGGCGATCACCGCCGCCATTGAGGAGTCCGGCCATCGCGTCGATTTCAATGCGGCTGGCGACGTTTGCACCGTCCATCGCTGCGAAGGAATCACTCAAGGTGTGGAAATCAGCACCGCGCCCTATCCGAGCTATCCCACCGACATGCAGGCCCAGATGACTGCGCTGTTAGCCACCACGCCTGGCATCAGCGTGATCAAGGACACCATCTTCCCGCAGCGCTTCATGCACTGCGCCGAACTCAAGCGGATGGGTGCGGACATCAAGGTGGACAACGGCACCGCCGTCGTTCGCGGCGTGGCCCAACTCTCTGCCGCCCCGGTGATGGCCTCCGACCTCCGCGCCTCCGCCGCCCTCGTCCTCGCCGCTCTAACTGCCAAGGGCTCCACCGAAATCAGCCGCCTCTATCACATCGACCGCGGCTATGAACATATTGATGAAAAGCTCCTGATGTTAGGGGCGAATGTCGAGCGGGTGAAGGACCGGTAGCCGGAGTGCGCGATGCTCTGCTCGCGTAAGAGAAGAGGAAGAAGCTCCGCGCCGCATGGAGCAGAGCTTCCATCTGCCACTGGCGGCAGCAGAGCGTGCCGCACTCCGGGGCGCAAAATAAGTTGTTTCCGGCATCCGTCGTGCAAAAGTCCCCAGCCATCACTCTTCCATTCCCATGCAAGCACTCACACCCGTCGGACAAAACATCGGCAATGATATATCTAACTGCGACGGCCTCAGCCACGACTCCAGCGTCAACAGGCTCGTGGCCGCCAACAACGGCGGCGGCACCATCGCCCAGCTCCCGGACAGTACCCGCGAGAAGCTGGCCAACTACACTGGCCAAGTGCCGTGGAGTTATCTCGCGCCGCATGCGGCTAAGGGAAGCCTGTATTTCGTAGATCCGGCGCTGGAATTGGCAGATGTAGGCGCGGCCTTTTCCCAGAACCGCGCCGATCGGGTGGAAGGCTGGTTGCAAGCGGGAGACTTGGTGAAAATCGACGCACTGCACGCGGCGCAATGGGGAAACAGCGCGACAGAATTCGAGGTGCTGGTCGTCACGCCGTTCGTGCTCTGCCGCCCGGTTTAAGATCTGAATATGATGACTTCGAGGAAGCATATCTAACTATTTCTCGGCGCGAGACCTCGTCACCCAACGAACGGATTGAGGGAAACGTAATCCTTGAGGTCTCCGCCGAACAAATCCTTGCGGAATTCGCCATCCGTTGGCGTCGCTCACTGCCGACTGCGGAACGATGGCGCGGCTCAGCTAGCGATCTAAATCCATTCCCCGTACCGTCGCGTGGGAGGGGGGAGTAAGCTTGGTGGACCGGCTCATCAACTGCGGCAATTATCGGCTCAGTTGCGGTGAAGAAAAATCTGGTCGATTGGCCGAATTGACAATAGCGTCCAGTCGCCTACGCCAGAAAGCAGTCGCTCTGCCCTCGGGCAAGGCATGAACCAATTAACCCACAATCAAACTAACATATGAAACGCAGCACCCGCCATCTAATCTTCGCAACGCTGGTAGGCCTCACGGTCTCGTCCAACGGAGCGGTGCTTTTTACCGAAGATT
>JAYVEJ010000594.1:0-3551 GCA_043748885.1 Luteolibacter sp.
AGGACAAATTGGCGGGCAAATAGGGCGAGGACGGCATCGCCGATCCAGGCGGCTTCACGTATCAGGCGGAGTTCTTCGGCTTTGGGGGTCACGCAGGAAGAATGCACAAACCTAGAAGGGCCGCACGATTTTTTGCATGCGTTCCCGTTCGATCCGCTCGCGCAGCCGGGTTTCCGAATCGACATCCCAGTAGCCCGGCTGGAGTTCGAGGAAAACCGAAGTGTAAGGCAGCGCGGTGGTCGTGCGGATGACCAGCACGTCGAAACTGCGGTTCGCATCGTCTAGCAGAGTCAGCAACGACTGCTGCTCGAGCTCGGTGGTTTCGTGGCCGTGAAGTGCGCCCTGCAGGCGTTTGCGGTGATCGTCGATGCCCGGAGCAAAGTCGTTTTCCACCGCCCGCAGCTCGCGGGTGACATACACTTGCGGTCTGACGTTTTCAGTTTGTTCAAGTGTCTTGAGGACGTAGTCGAGCGCCTCTGGAACATCCACGGGTGCCGTCACTTGGCGGGTTCCAGGCCGGCTTTGAGCTGGAAATGAAGCTTCCGCGATGACGATCCAGTTGCGGTAGCCGAGCTGTCCGGCTTGGCGTTGCACCGCGGCCTGCCAGTTTCCGCCGCTTTGCATGTCTGCACAGCCCAGCGACAAAAGCGCCGCCCCGAGGGCAAGAAAACCACGACACAAAACCATGGGTTTTTATGGTGCAGACGCCCCCGGCTGTCAACGCGCTGCCGAAGGTCATTTTACGTCCGATTACCACCTTTAGGGTAGCCAATCCAGCGACCTTCGCTAGCATCCGCGCAACATGAACATCGGCATCCCGAAGGAAATCAAAGCGCAGGAAAATCGAGTGAGTATGGTCCCAGGCTCCGTGGCAGAATTGGTAAAGCGCGGCCACCGCGTGTTTGTCGAGCGCGGCGCGGGCGAAGGCGCGAGCTATGCCGATGCCCACTACCTTGCCGCCGGTGCGGAAATTCTCGACGACCCGCAAGCCATCTTCGCCAGTGCCGAGCTGATCATCAAGGTGAAGGAACCCCAACCGTCCGAGGTCGCCCTGCTAGAGTCGCGGCATATCCTTTTCACCTATCTCCACCTCGCGGCTAACAAGCCACTTACGGAAAGCTTGATGGCCTCCGGCTGCACCGCCATCGCCTACGAGACCATCGAGGTGAACCGGCATCTTCCATTGTTAGAGCCGATGAGTGAAATCGCCGGGCGAATGTCCGCGATCGTCGGCTCCTACCATCTTGCCAGACATTGCGGCGGTCGCGGCTCGTTGTTAGGCGGGGTGCCCGGAGTCGCGCCCGGCAGGGTGGTGGTTCTCGGTGGCGGCACTGCCGGCGTAAATGCGGCCCGCGTCGCCACCGGCATCGGCGCGGATGTCACGATCCTAGAAGTGGACTTCGAGCGGATGAGATTTCTCGATATCACGATGGGTTCTCACACGGTTTTTTCAAATGAAGCAAACCTCGCGGACCTGCTGCCGCGGGTGGATCTGGTCATCGGCGCGGTGCTGGTCCCTGGGGCCAAGGCTCCCAAACTCATCACCCGCGAGATGCTCCGACTCATGCCGCATGGCAGCGTGTTCGTGGACATCGCCGTCGATCAAGGCGGCTGCGCCGAAACGACCCGCCCGACCACTCACGATAACCCGACGTTTGAGGAAGAAGGAGTCCTTCACTACTGCGTCGCTAACATGCCGGGTGCCTACTCTCGCACCGCCACTCAAGCGCTCAACAACGTCACCCACCCATGGACCATGCTCATCGCCGACAAAGGTCTCGAAGCTGCCTGCCATACTCGCAAGGAATTGTTAGGCGGGATTAACACCATCGGCGGCAAGCTCACTTGTCAGCCTGTCGCCCACGCTCATGGGATCGAAGCGACCTTCATTTCCGAAATGATCTCCTGATCAGGAAAACGAAAGTGCCCACCTTCGGCTTCACGGAAACGTGGCTGCGGCGTCTCGCCGCTGGTCCTGCGGGGAGCGTATCGCTCCGAGACATTAAAACGGCACCTCCCTGAAGGTGCTCGTTGAGCGACCGCAGTTCCTTCTGTCCGCAGGACACGTCGAGCGAAACGGAGGAGAGCACACACGTGCCCTCGCGGCATGGACGGTTCGCATCACGAGCAAGCCCGCCGAATCTGACAAATGCATGATTTCAGCCGCGCCGTCTCCTCCGCGGTGAGTTCCCGTTTCCCCTCCAGCCCGTCCGCCGTGGAATTGTATTCACGATCCTTCTCCGCCGTCTCGCGCTGAAAGTCACGGGTCGTTGCTTCCGCGGATTCCTCGCCTTCTGTCATGAAGGCGGCTATTTCATCAACATAGACGGTGGCGAAAACCTATCGTTAGGAACTGTGTCACAGCGCCAAATCGTAACTGCGACCACCGACGCCTTCATACCAGCGGAGATAGGCGAGGTTGACCATCGAGTAGCCGCCGGGAGTTGGATAGTTGCCGGTGAAATACCAGTCGCCGCAGGGACCTTTGATCGAGGCGTGGAGGTTCTCGATATTTTGAAAAATCACCTGCACCTCGCCATGCCAGTCGATGCCTTCTGGATAGACCATGCGGCTCACTTCTGCGGAGACTTCCTCGTCAGTGAACGCCTCGTAAACCGCTTGGACGCGGTTGCGGCGCTCATTGGCGGGGAGTTTTAGCTCCTTCTGGCAGTCGTCATAAATCCGGTCTAGCAGCGATTGGCGACCGGCGCGGCGGTGCAAATTCACAGCAGCCTGGAAGGCGATGAACTTGCCGAGTTCTGACATATCGATGCCATAACAGTCAGGGTAACGGATCTGCGGCGCAGTGGAACAAACGACGATCTTGGACGGCTTGGTGCGGGCGAGGATCTTGAGGATAGACTGCTTGAGGGTGGTACCTCTAACAATGGAGTCGTCTAACACGACGAGGTAGTCGCCCGGTTTTACGACGCCATAGGAGATATCATAAACGTGGGAAACCATTTGATCGCGGCTCTTCTCCTGAGAGATAAAGGTCCGCATTTTGATGTCCTTGTGCGCGACCTTTTCGCCGCGCGGCCAATTGCGGAGGATCAGGTCGTCCACCAACTCGGGGGTGAGGCTGCCGTCGCTGGCGGCCTGCAGAATCGACGAGCGTACTTCCTGGCGGCGGTAGAGGCGGAGGCCATCCATCAGGCCGTAGTAAGCGGTTTCTGCGGTGTTAGGGATGAAGGAAAAGATAGTTTTATCAAACGCGCCGTCGATGGACTCGACGACCTGTGAGACGAGTGCAGCTCCCATCGCTTTCCGCTCGCGGTAAATCTGCGGGTCATTTCCACGCGAGAAATAGATTTTTTCAAACGAGCAGGGAGTAAACTTCTGCGGCGGCGCGAAGGCGGAATCCAAGATCGTGCCGTCCGACTTGATGGTGATCATCGAGCCGGGGTCCACGGCTTTGACGTGGCTGGCGTCGGCCTCGAAAACCGTCATCAGCGGCACTCGCTCGGAGGCGAAGGCGATAACTTCATCGGTCACTAACATGTGGCACGGCCGGATCCCGCGCGGGTCGCGCATGACGAACATGTCGCCAT
>JAYVEJ010000595.1:0-3550 GCA_043748885.1 Luteolibacter sp.
TGGGTGATCAGGCCAATTACATGATCGCCGCGGTCTAGCAGCAGATCGAGGCAAGTGTAGCCGACCTCGCTGTAGCCGAAAAATAGGATGCGTGGCGGACTCATTCGCGGGTTTCCAGGATGTGGTGGACGTGGTAACGAGCGCGATTTCTAACGACCTGATAAGTCCGCCCCATGTATTCACCGATCAGGCCGATGCCGACCATGCAGACGCTGATGAGGAAAAACAGCACGCCGAACAAGGTGAAAATCCCGCCCTCTTCCGGGCCGAAATAGAGGCGGCGGGCACCGAGGACGATCACCAACAAGAACGAGCAACCCGAGCACAGCATCGCGAAAATCGTGAAGAGCTGGAGCGGTGCGGTGGTGAAATAAGTGATGAGATCGAAGTTGAGCCGGATGAGTTTATACACCGAGTAGTTAGAAGCGCCGGAGTGGCGTTCCTCGTGGGCGACGGGGATTTCAGTCGGCCGTTGCGCAAGGCTGTAGGCCAGCGCGGGGATGAAGGTATTGACCGCGCCGCTGCGGACGATGCCATCGACCACGGCCCGCGAGTAGCCGCGGAGCATGCAACCTTGGTCGGTCATTTCGATGTTGGTCATGTGGCGGCGCACCCAGTTGACGAGTTTTGAAATGTAGCGGCGGAATGCACTGTCCTGGCGGTTTTGGCGGGCACCGCCGACGCAGTCGTAGCCCTCGTCGGTCTTGGCTAACAGCGCGGGGATTTCCTCCGGCGGGTTTTGCAAATCGGCGTCGAGCGTGATGATGATTTTACCCCGGACTCGCTCGAAGGCAGCCATGATTGCCATGTGCTGGCCATAGTTTGCATTAAACTCGATGACCCGCGTCACCTCCGGGCGGGCGGCATATTGGGCAGCTAACAACTGGCTCGATTGGTCCGCGCTGCCGTCGTTGGTGAAGATGATTTCATAACTGCGACCCAGCGCATCGAGCACCGGATAGAGCCGTGAAAACAGCGTGGGTAGATTTCCCTGCTCGTTGAAAACAGGGATCACCACCGAGAGGCGGATGGTTGCGGCGGTGCTCATGCTTGGAGGACGTGGATGAGGGCATCGACCACCCGGTTGACATCGTCGGCGGTCATGGTGGGGAACAGCGGAAGCGTTAGAATGGTCCGCCCGGCGCGCTCGGCGTGTGGGAAATCCCCGGCTTTCCAGCCGAGCGCGCGGTAGAGCGTGAAAAGGTGGATCGCCGGATAGTGGACGCCGGTGCCGATGCCCAGCGCGGTGAGTTTTTCCATGATCTCGGCGCGGCTGCGGCTGCCATCTGGCAGCATCACTTGGAACATGTGCCAGTTGCTTTGGGTGAAATCCGCGACCGGCAGACCGAGGCCGAGCGACTGGGCGTCCGGGCGATCGAGCAGCTTGAAATACTCACGGGCTAGCTCGCGGCGCATGCGAGCGAACTCACCGAGCCGCGCCAGTTGGCCGAGTCCCAAGCGGGCGGCCACGTCGGTTAGGTTGGACTTGCCGCCGAGGATTTCCACATCCATACCATCGACGCCGGAGCGCACCACGCCTTGTAAACGGTATTGTTCGGCGAGCTTGGCCTCACTCTCAGCCGTCATCACCAGGCAACCGCCCTCAATGGACGTTAGATTTTTGTTCGGGTGAAAACTGAAGGAAACCAGATCGCCGGTCGAGCCGATGAGCTTGCCCTGCCACGAGCTGCCCAGCGATTGCGCAGCATCCTCAATCACACGCAAGTCGTGGCGGTTAGCGATTTGGTAGAGCCGCTCGCGGTCCACTGGCAAGCCCGCCAGATCCACCGGCATGATTGCCTTGGTCGCGGGCGTGATCGCGGCTTCGATGGCGTCCAAGTCGATGTTGCGAGTGAGCGGGTCGATATCGACGAAGACGGGGCGCGCACCGACCGTTAGAACGACGTTGCTGGTGGCGACCCACGACAGCGGGGTGGTGATCACCTCGTCACCCAGGCCGACGCGAGCGAGGCGCAGCGCGATTTCAAGCGACGCGGTGCCGGAGTTGAAGACCCGCACCGGGCGTCCGCCGAAGAGGGCCGAGAGTTTCGCTTCGAATTCTTTCACCTGCGGTCCGGAAGTGATCCAGCCGGAGCGCAGAACCTCGCCCACGCCGGCGATGGTTTCCTCATCAATGGTGGGTCGGGTGAATGGCAGGAAAGGTAACATTTTAGTTAGGGCGTGTTAGGGCCAGGGCTTTTGGCGACGAGGATGAAGCCATCCGACTGCGAGAGGACAACGAAGGGAAGGCCCGATTTCAAGACCCACTTGTCATATGCCCTGCGGCGGACCACAGCATATGCCGCACCCGGCTTCGCCCATTCTTCGGGAAATGCCTCGGGCGTCAAGAACCGTGCGGACGTTAGTTGAGGTTCTTGGTCGATCCCATAGGCCAGCTCGCCGCGGTAATCGACCACGCTGACGAGCCGGTTCAGATAGACTGGCAGATCCTGATTGTAGTAGCTGACACAGTAAACGCGGTCGTCGGGCTTGAGCAACGGCTTGAGGATCATCGCGAACTTTTTAGTGGAAGTTTTTTCAAAAGATCCTCCGCCGAAGCTTACGGCGAGCAGCAGCGCCGCACTAGAAACGACGACCGCGCCGATCATGAGTCGTGGCTGGTTGCGGCGCAAGCCAAGGAATGTCGCCACCGCGCCGAGCAGCATCGCGCCGCCGAAAGTGAGTCGTAGCGTCGGCAGATAGGCGTTTAAATCCGGTTGGCCGGGGATGTTAGGCGCGACCACTGCGGCCACCACCACCACCAGCGCCGTCACGATGAAGGCCCAGGCTCCTTTGCGAAATTTATCCATCGGCAGCCCCAGCCAGACCCCGGAAATGGATCGCCCGAGCATCACCGCCAGCGCCGGAAACACCGGTAGAATATAGGGAATCAGCTTGGACTGGGATTTTGAGAAAAACGCTACAATGAACACCACCCAGATTAGGAAAAACCATGCTTCGGCATTTTGGTGGCGGGCTTTCCAACCACCGGCCAGCGACTCGCGCAGCGCTTGGCGGGTGAAATAAACCCATGGAAACAGGCCGACGAGTAGGATCGGCAGGAAGAACCACCACGGCTCATAGCGGCCATGGATGCGAGTCGTGAAGCGCAGCCAGTGTTCGTGATAGAAGTAGAAATTTAGGAAATCTGGATTCGCCCGCGCGGCGTAAATGTGCCACGGCGCGGCGATCGCTAACAGCAGGATGGTTCCCACAATCGGATAGAACGGCCACAACGCCCGCCAGCGGTTCATTATTAGAACCCACAGAAAAATTACCGCTCCGGGCAGCGCGATCCCGATCAACCCTTTGGATAAAGTGGCCAGCGCCATGAACGCATAGAACGCCATAAACAGCCCAAACCTTTTCCGCCCTCGCGGCTCCCGCATCGCGAGGATGAAGGTAAACAATGCGCCGGTAATCGTCACCGCCACCGCCATGTCTAGCAACATGATCTGGCTGAAGATATAATACATCAGCGTCGTTGATAGAATGAGCGCCGACCAGATCCCCACTGCCCGACCATGCAGCGCGCGGGCGGCGGCATACG
>JAYVEJ010000596.1:0-9232 GCA_043748885.1 Luteolibacter sp.
CGGATTCGGCGGCGGGTTCTACGTCGGGGTCGGGTTGGGCACCGGCACCGGCTTTTTGGGCGGCTTCGGCGAGGGCTTGGAGGGAGCCTTCGAGATCGCTGACGGCGCTGTTGATGGTGTCAACGTTGTCGCTGGAGATCGCGTCTTTCACGGCTTGGATCTTGCCGTTGAGGAGGTCCTTGAGTTCGGCGGGGGCGTTGTCGCCGAGTTCGCCGAGTTGTTTTTCGACGTTGAAGACGAGGTTGTCGGCCTTGTTCTTAGCATCGACTTTTTCCACGCGCTTCTTGTCTTCCTCGGCGTGGGATTCGGCGTCGCGCTTGGCTTGCTCGATCTCATCCTTGGAAAGGCCGGAGGAGCCTTGGATGGAGATTTTCTGTTCCTTGCCGGATTGCTTATCCTTGGCGGAAACGTGGAGGATGCCGTTGGCGTCGATGTCGAAGGTGACTTCGATTTGCGGCTCGCCGCGGCGGGCGGGGGCAATGCCGTCGAGCTTGAAGTTTCCGAGGAGCTTGTTGTCGGCGAACATCGGGCGCTCGCCTTGGCAGATCCGGATATCCACGGCGGGTTGGCTGTCGGAGGCGGTGGAGAAGATCTGTGACTTCTTGGCCGGGATGGTGGTGTTGCGCTCGATCATCGCGGTGGCGCGGGAGCCTTCCGTTTCGATGGAGAGGGTGAGCGGGCTGACGTCGAGGAGCAGGACGTCTTTGACATCGCCGCGGAGGACGCCGCCTTGGATGGCCGCGCCGATGGCGACGACTTCATCCGGGTTGACGCCTTGGTGAGGAGTTTGGCCGGCGAGTTCACGGGCGATTTCCACAACCTTCGGCATCCGGGTCATACCGCCGACGAGGACGAGTTCGTTGATTTCCTTGGGCGTCAGGCCGGCTTCCTTGAGGCAATCCCGAACGGGCTTCTTGGTGCGCTCGAAAAGGGAATCGGTGAGTTGCTCCAGTTTCGACCGGGTGAGGGTGAGTTGGATGTGCTTCGGGCCAGTGGCATCTGCGGTGACGAAGGGTAGGCTGATGTCGTAGGACTGGGTGGAGGAAAGGGCGATTTTGGCTTTTTCGGCCTCTTCCTTGATGCGCTGGAGGGCGTCAGGCTGGCCGGAAAGGTCGATGCCTTGGTCCTTTTTGAACTCGCCGACGATCCACTGGATCAGCGTGTTGTCCCAGTCGTCACCGCCGAGCGAGGTGTCGCCATCGGTCGCGAGGACTTCGAAAACGCCGTCGCCGATTTCGAGGACGGAGATGTCGAAGGTGCCGCCGCCGAGGTCATAGACGGCGATTTTTTCGTCGGATTTCTTATCGAGGCCGTAAGCGAGGGCGGCTGCGGTCGGCTCGTTGATGATGCGGAGCACTTCGAGACCGGCGATTTCCCCGGCGGCCTTGGTGGCGTTGCGCTGGGAGTCGTTGAAATAAGCAGGAACCGTGATGACGGCTTGGGTGATTTTTTCACCGAGCTTGGCTTCGGCATCGGCCTTGAGCTTGCCGAGGACCATCGCGGCGATTTCCTGCGGCGAGTAGGTCTTCTTTTCACCGGCCACTTCCACTTGGATGTGGGCGTCGCCATTGGCGGCGGCGACGATGGTGTAGGGCATCCGTTTGTCGGCGTCCTTGAGCTCAGAGAACTTGCGGCCGATCAGGCGCTTGGCGGAGAAAATCGTGTTTTGCGGGTTGGTGACGGCTTGGCGTTTGGCGGCTTGGCCGACGAGGCGCTCGCCGTTTTTCGCGAAGGCGACGACCGATGGCGTGGTGCGTGCGCCTTCCGAATTTTCGAGGACAGTGGACTCGCCGCCGTCCATGACAGCCATACACGAGTTGGTGGTTCCGAGGTCGATTCCGAGGATTTTGGACATAAGATAGTTTCCTTTCAGTGGGTGTGCCCAGTGGGGCGGTGATGATGCGGGCGCTTTCGCAGGGAACGTGCCGTCACCGGAAGTAAAATTTCATTTCACTATGGGTCAATGATTTATAGAAATACACAGAAGACCTCTAGTAAGAACGCCAGTCATTTTTGCGACAAGTTGTCGCACTTGAGCGATGCCAGAATGACGCAGCGGGCGTATCCGCGCTGCCTTCGACTTCCCCCTCGGTCAGAGACGACTCTTCCACTGGTCTAGATCGCGCATCTGATGGGTCACGGCGACGATATGGACGGCTTGAAGCTCTTCGATGATCTCAAAGACGATCCGATAAGGGAAAACACCACAAAGCTTGCGGCGATACGGGGCGTCAACAATGCGATAATGCAACGGATCATCCCGCACGTTTCCAATCCCACGGTAGATTTCGGCGACGAATTTCTCCGCTAGCTCGGGATCAATCTCCCGATACCACCTGGCAGCTTCGGCGATTTCTCCACCGACCTCGGGGTGGATGATTAGGCCACTCATGCCAATCTTGCGGCCACGTCGCTCTGGAGTTTCTCAAGCGTCAACGACTTGAATGTTGCCTCACGAATTTCCGAGGAGCGACGTTTGAAAATCTGCAACTCTTGAGTTGTGAACGTTTCATCATCTTCAAGGCTCACCAACAGACGGCTTGCGAGCTTCGAGCGATCCTCGCGCGGAAGATTCAAGACTCCACTTTCCAGTTGTTCGTAGGAACTCGCGGCGTTCAACATGCGAGATTCGTAGCGTTTGTCCTCCCCCGTTTCCAGTCATTTTTGTTGAATGCAGGGCGCATGATCCCATTCAAGCAGAGGAATTTTGTTTGGGTCTTGTGTGAAGTTGGCAACCGCTTCTAAGGTCCGCGCCACTTCATGCGAGCCCAGCCGTTCAAATGGATTGCGCGCGGCGAACCGTTTGAAAAAAACCACAACGTTTCGTCGGGCACATTTCCACCCATCCTCGAACACTTGATCCGCCAGCGGGGACTTCCCCCCGGCGTCGATCTTGAGGGCTATCTGCGGCCACGGTTGCGGGATTTGGCGGACCCGTTCCTCATTCCCGACATGAAAATCGCGGTGGAGCGCGTGTTCGCGGCCATCGATAAGGGCGAAAAAGTCTGCATCTACGGCGATTACGACGTGGACGGCGTGACCTCGATCACCCTGATGCGCCGCATCCTGATGGCTTACGGCCTGACGCCGCGCTACTTCATTCCCCGCCGTGGACCGGAAGGCTACGGACTGAGCACCGCGGCGCTGGCCCGCTGCATGGCGGAAGGGCCGAAGCCGGATCTGTTGATCACGGTCGATTGCGGGACGGTCTCGATCAACGAAGTCGCAGCGCTGCGGGCGGACGGAATCGACGTTCTGATCGTCGATCACCACGAGCCGTCGCCGTCTGGAAAGCCGGATTGCTGCGCCTTGGTAAATCCGAAATGCGGCACCGAGTTCACCTACCTCTGCGCGGCGGGCGTCGTTTTCAAACTCGGCCACGCGATGCTCAAAACCCGCCCGGTCGAGCTGGATCTCAAAGAGCTGATCGACCTCGTAGCCGTCGCGACTATTTCCGACATCGTCCCCATGATCGGGGAAAACCGACTGATGGTGCGCCACGGGCTGAAACATTTACCCAGCACCCTCAACCCCGGTCTGCGGGCGCTTCAGGAAGTCACCGGCATGAACGGCACCGCCACTTCGATGGACGTGGGATTCCGGATCGGCCCGCGTCTGAATGCCGCCGGGCGGATGGACGCGCCGGAAGACGCACTGGCCACTCTAACGACCGATTGCCGCCGCCTCGCCTTCGATCTCGCGCAAAAACTCGACGCCTACAACAAGCAGCGCCAAGCCCACGAAGGCCTGATCCGCCGTGAAGCCGTAGAAATGCTACTGGACTTCGATCCGATGCGCGATCCAGTCATCGTGCTCGGCTCGCGGACGTGGCATCACGGCGTAGTCGGCATCGTCGCCTCGCGGCTGATGCGGCAATATCACAAGCCGACGTTCGTCATCGCCATCGACGAGGACGGCATCGGCAAAGGTTCGGGCCGCAGTATTGACGGAATTTCACTGGTCGAAGCGATCCGCGCGTGCGGCAGCGATCTCATCGCCGGCGGCGGACATGCGATGGCCGCCGGGCTTTCGATCAAGGAGGGAAAACTTGACGAATTCCGCGCCAACTTCGCAGACTACGTTTTAAACAACAGCAACCCGGAACAGCGCCAACCGAAGCTGATGTACGACGCGGAAATTTCCTTCGACCAGCTCTCATTAGAATTTCTATCAAGCTACGATCTGCTCCAGCCCTTCGGCAGTGGAAATCCGCAACCGGTGTTTATCTCCCGCGAAGTCGGCCTGAGCCGTTCGCCGTTGCACATGAAGAACAACCACCTGCGATTCATGCTGCGCCAAGGCTACCACGAGCAGGACGCCGTCTTCTTCGGCGGCGGCGAGTATCCCCTGCCCGATCCGCCGTGGGACATCGCGTTTACGATTGACCGAAACACCTTCCGCGGGCGGACGACGTTGCAGCTCATCATCCAAGACGTGCGGGCGGCGGCGAATAAGGAGTAACGTCGAATGCCCGACGGTTCCAACACCACCTCGATGCGGTAGAAACCGCTGCCGGGAGGCGGCTTCGAGGCGGTCACAGTGATGCAGGAACTGGTCCGCACGAAGGTGAGGCCGGCGGTGGTGGTGGGACGCGTGCGCAGCGGAGACTGGGAGAGGCTGGATGCCCGCTTGCGGGTGTGGCGGGAGTTGTGAGGGATGATCCGGTTTTCCCGGAAATCCCTGAAATTTGCGGTTTGCAAGTCGGCTTTCCCGGACTTGAATCCCCGCCCCGTCCATGAGCCACCCTACCTTCCGCATTGCCATCGGCGCCGACCACGGTGCCGTCGATTTAAAAAACGCCGTCGTCAAACACCTCAAAGCGGTCGGCCATGAGATCATCGACTTCGGCACGCAGAGCCATGAGTCGGTCGATTACTCGGACTATGCGAATCTCGTCGCCCGCAATGTGGCCGATGGCACCTACGATTTCGGCATCCTTGCCTGCACTTCCGGCGTCGGTATGTGCATCGCCGCGAACCGCCACCGCCACGTCCGTGCTGCCAATGTCCGCTCCGTCGAGGAAACCGTGACCACTCGCGAGCACAACGACTCTAACGTGCTGTGCCTCTCGGGAAAATTTACTGACGAACAAACCGCCATCGCGATGGTGGACGCGTTTCTCGCCACTCCCTTCGAAGGTGGCCGTCACACTGCCCGCGTTTGCAAATCCTCCGGCAGCCGCATCGCGGAAACTGACCCTGCGATCTACGCCGCGATCACCGCCGAGGAACACCGCCAGCGCAACAACATCGAACTGATCGCTTCGGAAAATTTCACCTCACCCGCCGTCATGGAAGCGCAGGGTTCTGTCCTCACCAACAAGTATGCCGAGGGCTACCCCGGCAAGCGCTGGTACGGCGGTTGTGAAAACGTGGACGTCGTCGAGCAGCTCGCGATCAACCGCGCGAAGGAGCTTTTCGGCGCGGACCACGCCAACGTACAACCCCATTCCGGCTCGCAGGCGAACACCGCCGTTTACTTCTCCGTCCTCAAACCGGGGGACAAAATTTTCACGATGGACCTCGCCCACGGCGGTCACCTCACCCACGGCCACAAGGCAAACTTCTCCGGCAGATTTTACGCCGTCACCCACTACGGCGTCAGCCCGGACGATGAACGGATCGACTACGGCCAGCTTGAAAAAACCGCCCGCGAACTCAAGCCCGCGCTCATCACGGTGGGAGCTTCGGCCTACTCGCGGATCATCGACTTCGAGCGCATGGGCAAGCTCGCCCGCGAGGTCGGTGCCTACCTTTTCGTCGATATGGCGCACATTGCTGGCCTCGTCGCCGCCGGTCTCCATCCGAGTCCATTTCCCCACGCGGATTTCGTCACCTCCACCACCCACAAGTCCCTGCGCGGCCCACGCGGCGGGATCATTTTGTGCAAGGAAGAGTTCGCGAAAAAAATCGACTCGCAGGTTTTTCCCGGCATCCAAGGTGGCCCGCTCATGCACGTCATCGCCGCCAAGGCGATCTGCTTTAGAGAGGCCCTCAAGCCCGAGTTCAAGGAATACTCGGCGCAGGTCATCAAGAACGCCCAAGCCATCGCCGCGCGTCTCACCCATCACGGCTTCCGCATCTGCTCCGGCGGCACCGACAACCACGTCATGCTCGTCGATCTCCGCGACAAGAACCTCAATGGCACTGACGCCTCCCACGCCCTCGACGAAGCCGGCATCACGGTGAACAAAAACGGCATCCCCTTCGACACCGGCAGCCCGATGAAACCCAGCGGCATCCGCATCGGCACGCCCGCCGTCACCACCCGCGGCATGAAGGAAACCGATGTCGCACAAGTCGCCGATTTCATCCACGAAGCCTTGTCCGACCACACCAACACCGCCAAGCTCCACGCCATCCGCGAGCGGGTCTTCGCCTTTAACCGGGCCTTCCCACTGCCGTGGTGATTCTAAAATAAAAGCTGAGAAGCTGAAAAAGCGACGCTCCTCACTATCTCATTTCAGCATTTCAGCCCTTCAGCTTTATCTCCCATGAGTAATCCCTTCCGCGAAGACCTCGTTTCCCGCTCGCGTGCCGAGCCTTGCAGCATCGTCATCTTCGGTGCCACCGGCGATCTAACGCACCGCAAGCTGATCCCCGCGTTGTATAACCTCGCGGTCGATGGTGAATTGCCGACCGGCGTGAAGATCATCGGTTTTGCCCGTCGGGAAAAGTCGGACGCGGAGTTCCGCAGTGGCCTCGAAGAATTGAACCGCAAGGTTTCCCGCACCGGCCAGGACGACGAGATTTGGGGTAACTTCATCCAAACCGTTAGTTATCACACCTCCGAGTTCACGGATGCCGAGGGCTACCGGACGTTGGCGGAAAAGCTTGATGCCATCGACGCCGAACGCGGCGGCAAGGGCAACCGCTTGTTCTACATCGCCTCCGCGCCCGAGTTTTTCGATGAAATCCTCATCGCCCTCAAGAACGCTGGTCTCAACGAAGCGAAGCACGGCTGTTGGTCGCGCGTGATCGTCGAGAAACCCTTCGGCACCGATCTAGCAACTGCCAAGCATCTCAACCAAGTCGTCAACGAAACCTTCCACGAGAGCGACACCTATCGGATCGACCATTACCTCGGCAAGGAAACCGCGCAGAACCTGATGGTGCTGCGTTTCGCCAACTCGATTTTCGAACCGCTTTGGAATAGCAAATACATCAGCCACATCCAGATCACTTGCTCCGAAAACCTCGGCATGGAAGGTGGCCGCGGTGGTTATTATGAAGGCGCCGGTGCGCTGCGCGACATGGTGCAAAACCATTTGCTCCAGCTCCTCAGCCTCGTCGCCATGGAGCCGCCGACCGACCTCGGGGCCGATGGCGTGCGCGATGAAAAAGTGAAAGTCATCCGCTCGCTCCGGCAGTGGGACACCCCGGAAAAAGTCGCCAAGAACGTCGTCCGCGCGCAATACACCGCCGGCCATGTCGATGGCATTCCGGTGCCCGGCTACCGCGAGGAAGACCGCGTCAGCCCGACTTCCGACACCGAAGCC
Organism: Luteolibacter sp.; assembly: GCA_043748885.1. Lineage (GTDB taxonomy): Bacteria > Verrucomicrobiota > Verrucomicrobiia > Verrucomicrobiales > Akkermansiaceae > Luteolibacter. Next base: position 7,499 of record JAYVEJ010000596.1, read on the forward strand.
TACGTCGCCGTTAGACTACTTATCGACACCTGGCGCTGGAGCGGCGTGCCGTTCTACATCCGCATGGGCAAACGCCTGCCGAAGAAGTCCACCGAGATTTCCATCCACTTCAAAGACGCGCCGTGCGTGCTGTTCAACGCTCTAACTGGCGGCGTTCCCGGTGGCAATGTGCTCGTCATCCGCATCCAGCCTGACGAAGGAATCTCGCTGCGCATGGTTTCCAAAATCCCCGGCACCAGCCTGCGGTTAGAGCCGGTAAAAATGGATTTCCACTACGCCACGAGTTTCGGTAAAAGCAGTCCAGAAGCTTACGAGCGTTTGCTGCTAGACGCCATCGCCGGCGACGCCACCCTCTTCGCCCGCCGCGACGAAGTGGAGGAAGCGTGGAAATTCATCGACCACATCGAACACGCTTGGCACCAGTCCCCCACCCCGCCGCCGATGGCCGAATTCGTCGCTGGCTCCTGGGGTCCCAAGGAAGCCGATGAGCTTCTCCAACAGGATGGGAACCAGTGGCGCAGGTTGTGAGAAGTGGCTGGCTCGGGACTCACTTTCTTGTTACTCCTTGTTTTAAGTGAATTGTATAATGCGCGAAAATTCCCACTCCCAGTTGCATTTCAGAACCACGAGCGAGCCGAATACTCAATTCATATTATTCAAAATCTCTGATCCGTGAGCATCACTTATACCTAACGGAAAAATCCTAACCCGTGGACGCAGTTGCGAATCTCACATGAATCAACCAAGCTCAGCCCATGGCGTTTCCAGAAACGCGGTTCGTGCTGCGCGGGAGAGTTAGAAAAATAGGGACACGAATGTCCTTACTCCTTGCAGGCAAGCACCGCATCGAGAGTGATTTCCTCGCCCGCCTGGGTTGGGAAAGTTACCGTTTTCTCTCCAGTGCGGACGACGCAGGGGCCGCCGAGGGTGGAGAGAAGGGTGACGCTCGTGAGTTTCCCTTCATGCCATTCGAGCGCACGAATCTCAAATCCACCGCGGGCGCGGAGGCCGTTGACGTGGCCGATAGGCCAAGCGGCGGGCAGCGCGGGTAACAGGTGAATTTCGCCGAGGTGGCTTTGCACGAGCATCTCAGAAACGCCGGCAGTTAGAGCGAAGTTGCCGTCGATCTGGAACGGCGGATGGGCGTCGAACAGGTTCGGATAGACGCCACCGCCGGAGCCAGAACTGCCTCTGCCACTGACCGGGCGCAGCAAATTTTTGATGAGGAGAAACGCGTGGTCACCATCGCGGAAGCGGGCCCAGAAGTTGATCTTCCAACCGAGCGACCAACCGGTGCCGTCGTCGCCACGAATCTCGAGCGACTTGCGGGCGGCGGCGAAAAACTCCGGAGTGGCAGGCGTGATTTGGCGACCCGGATAGACCGCGAAGAGGTGCGAGGTGTGGCGGTGGTGAACGTCTTGCTCGATGAAGTCTTCGAACCACTCTTGAAGTTGGCCGAGCGAGCCGACCTTGAGCGGATAGAGTTTCGCTTGCGCGGCTTTGATTCTAACGATTAACTCAGGATCCAAGCCTAGAATTCCGCTGGCTTCCACGCAGTTCGTGAAGAGACCCCAGATGATCGACATGTCCATGGTGGCGGCCATGTTGATGCTGCCGCGCTTGCAATCGGCCGTGACGAAGCCGATCTCGGGTGAGCCGGACGGGGCGGTGACGAGGTGGCCCTTGCCGTCATCGATGAGCCAATCGAGGCAAAACTCAGCGGCACCTTTCATG
>JAYVEJ010000597.1:0-9212 GCA_043748885.1 Luteolibacter sp.
TTCCTCGTAAAGCACGCGGTCGGCGTTGATGTCGTGGAAATGGGCGTAATCCCAGACCGGCACTTCGTTGCCAGCGTCATCCTTGAAGGTGAAGATGAACTTGCCGTCGTTGTCCTTCATGCCGGGGTGACCGAGTTCGAACAGGCGATGCGCAATGGCAAGTGTCATCCAGACGTCCTCACGCGCCTGGCCGGGCGGCTGGACCATCTTGAACCACTGCTGCGTGCGGCGCTCGGAATTGCCATACGCGCCGTTTTTCTCGACCCACATCGCGGCGGGCAGCACGAGGTCCGCGATCTCGGTGGAGGCGGTGGGATAGACGTCGGAAACGATGAGGAACTTGTCTTCGAGGCCGGTTTTCGCGGTGTAAAGTTTCTTGAGGTTTGGCAACGTCTGGCCGGGGTTGGTTACCTGAACCATGATGGTGTCGATGTCGCCGCCCTTGTCCTTGGGCGTGCAGAATTTCTCGAACATCAGCACCGTGTGATAGCCGATGGTTTCCTTGATGCGTCCAGCCGGGACATTCCAATATTTTTCGCACTGCTCGCGGTGTTTCGCATTGCTGACGACCCGTCCGCCGGGAAGCGTGTGGCAGAGCGTGCCGACTTCGCGAGCGGTTCCGCAGGCGGAGGGCTGGCCTGTTAGTGAGGTGGGCGCGTCGCCGGGTTTTCCGAAATGGCCGCTGAGCAGATGGATGCCGTGGACCAGGCGATTGATCGCCGTACCGCGGGTGTGCTGGTTCATGCCCATGCACCAGGTGGAGGTGATGCGGATGTTCGGATTTGCAAAAAGATCTCCTAACATCTTCAACTGCTCCACCGAGAGTCCGGAGAGTTTGCTGACATATTCCGGCGTGTATTCGGCGATGCGTTTCTTGAACTCATCAAAGGGGATCGCCACGCCTAACAAATCGGGTTTCGCGATGTTCGCGTCGGCCCGGAAGGCACAGTGGTTTTCAACGAATTGCTTGTCCCATGCGCCGCGCACGATGAGTTGTTGGGCGATGCAGTTGGCGATGGCGAGATCGGTCTGGGGGCGGAATTCCAGGTAGTGATCGGCGAACTCCGAGGTGCGCGTGCGGCGGGTGCCGAGGTCGATGATGGTGACTTTTTGACCGCGTTCCCGGCGGTCGAGGACGCGGGAAAAAAGCACCGGATGCATTTCCGCCATGTTGTTTCCCCACATGAGCAGGACATTGCAGGCGTCCAAATCGTCATAACAGCCGGCGGGTTCATCGACGCCATAGGTCGAGATGTAGCCGGTGACGGCGGAGGCCATGCAAAGGCGGGCGTTGGGTTCGGTGTGATTGTTAGACAGGCCACCCTTCATGAACTTTGTGGCGGCGTAGCCTTCCGGAATCGTGGATTGGCCGGAGGTATAGAAACCAAAGCCCGCCGGGTTTTTCATGATGCGGCGGGCAGCGATGTCGATGGCTTCCTCCCAGGAAATTTTTTCCAGCACACCGTTCTTGCGGAGCATCGGATCGGTTAGCCTGTCCTTGCCATAGAGGATGCCGCCGACGTGGTAGCCTTTCACGCAGAGCAGGCCTTTGTTTACTGCCGCATCCGGGTGGCCGGCGATGGCGACGACTTTTCCATCCTTGACGCCGACTTTTACATGGCAGCCGGTGCCGCAAAACCGGCACGGTGCTTTGTCCCACTTGATGCCATCCGGCGGCGGCGGTGGAGCCGCAGGGGATTGGGCGCGTGCGGTTGCAACGGCACTGGCGGCGGCGAGGGCGGAGGTTTTCAGGAAAGTGCGGCGTTCGATTAGATTCATGGCGCGGGTTCAGTGGGAGTGGGTTCATCGAAGCCGACGTAGATCACATCGACCTGCTCGACGCCGGGCAGGGCTTCGAGCCATTCGTGGAAATCATGTGCGGCCCTGACATCGGGACTATCGACGGCGAGGGGCTGCCAGCGGTCCTGTGCGTCCCCTAACAAAGCTTCCGGGCACTTCGAAATCCGCGCGAGTGCCGCATCCGCCAAAAGGGGATCCAGAGAGAGTTTCACGAGAAGTCCGTTCACAGGCATGGGGATGACATTCCTTCCGCACTGGTTTTGACAACTCGCGTTGCCTTTTCAAGAACAAAGAATGTTTTTTCTTGAATTTGACGATGCTGGACCCTAAGCACTTGCCAACGGAAGCGTCATTCATCCGCTTCATGAAAACCGAGAAAATCATGGCCGCAGGAAACCGACTGGGAAGGTGGATGTTTTTCGGAGTGATCGCCGCGATCGCCCTCTGGTTCGTCGGTGCGCTGGCCATTCCCTGGCTGCAACGCGAGCGGGACAGGCCGGGAAGGGAGTTTTCTGACAAGGTGATAGGCGACACCCGTCATCCCGTGGTCATTCGGAAACCCGACGGTGTGGCGCTGGTGGATTCCGGAAAAAAAGATGCCAAGGGCCAACCGGTGATGGTGGCCTGCGCCACCTGCCACGATACCCGCGAGCCGAATCTCAAAGCCAATCAGGGCGACGCACTCAAGGATTTCCACCAAGGTCTCCAATACCAACATGGCTCCCAGACCTGTCTGAGTTGTCACCGTGCGGAAGATTATAACAGCCTGAAGAAAGCAGACGGCCAGGCATTGGACTTTTCCCAGAGCATGCAGCTTTGTTCCCAGTGCCACGGCCCGCAATACCGCGACTATCAGAATGGCAGCCACGGCGGCATGACCGGTTACTGGGATTTGCAACAAGGCCCACGGGAGCGGAACACCTGCACCGACTGCCACGATCCGCATCACCCGAAGTATCCGTTAGTCATGCCGGTGTTTCCCCCCAAGCCGGTGATCGGCGAGGCGATCCTACCGGTGGACAAGTCCCATTCCCACTGACCTTTTCCCCACATTTCCATGGAAAACGAACCTACCAGCGGAGGCTGCGGCAGCGGCTGCGGATGCCACCAGGATCCCGGCGACCGGGGTGACGCCACCCGGCGTAATCTTCTCAAAGCCGCGGGTGTCACGCTTGGCGCGGCGGCCTTCGCCAAAGCGCTGGCCCCGTTAGCCACCTGGAGTCGTGACAATCTATCCGTCACGGATTTCCTCCAGCAACACTATCGCGAACTCGACAAGGAGCAGCTTGCGGCGGTGCTGAAACATCTTGAGGAGGATACCAAGAAAAACTATGGGGCTGATGTCACCATCGGCGATCACCGCCCGCAGCAGGGCGTGAAATTCGGCTACGCGCTGAACCTCAGTATCTGCATCGGTTGCCGGCGTTGCGCGGAGGCCTGCCACCATGAGAACAACCATGATCGGGCGACCGGCAACAGCTACATCCGTGTCCTGGAAATGCAGAAAGGCTCGATGGACATCGCGCACGGCAACGCCCACTACGATCATCCCGTACCGCACCCGGACAAATTCTACATGCCGGTGCAATGCCAGCAGTGCGACAATCCGCCGTGCGTCCATGTCTGCCCGGTCGAGGCGACTTGGAAAGAAGACGACGGCATTGTGGTGGTGGATTACAACTGGTGCATCGGCTGCCGGTATTGCGAGGCCGCATGTCCATATCACGCCCGCCGCTTCAACTGGACCAAGCCACAGATTCCCAAAGAGGAAATCAACCCGAACCAATCCTACCTGAGCAACCGCATCCGGCCGCAGGGAGTGATGGAGAAATGCACCTTCTGCCTGCATCGCACGCGGGAGGGGAAAATGCCCGCCTGTCTCGAAGCTTGTCCCACCGGAGCCCGCGTATTCGGCAACCTGCTCGATCCCGAGTCGGAAATCCGCAAGGTCATCGACAACAAGCGGGTGTTCGTTCTCAAGGAGGAATTGGGAACCAAACCCAGCTTCTTTTATTTTTTCGACGAGTGATCCCCAAATACCCATGAACTCCACGATTTCGACCGCCGAGAAGCCGCCCGAACCGCATCACGACGCGAAGTTCCACGCTGTCAGCTACTTCAAGTTTCTCCGTCTCGCCTTCCGCTTGGCCACCGAGGGAACTTGGACCTTCTACGCTTGGATGATCGTCCTGACCTGCGTCTTCCTCGTCGGTGCGCACGCCTGGGCGACGCAGGTCGCACAAGGCATGATCGTCACCGCCATGACCGACCACGTTTCATGGGGACTCTACATCGCGAACTTCACCTTCCTCGTCGGTCTCGCCGCCGGGGGCGTGATGATGGTCATTCCCGCCTATATCTATCATGACAAGGACATGCACGACACCGTCATCATCGGCGAGTTGTTAGCCATCGCTGCGATTGTCATGTGTCTGATGTTCGTGGTTGCCGATCTCGGCCGGCCGGACCGGTTCTGGCACATGATGCCGTTCATCGGAAAGTTCAACTGGCCGATCTCGATGCTCACCTGGGACGTGATCGTGCTCAACGGCTATCTGCTCCTGAATCTCCACATCTGCGGCTACATGCTCTACAAACGCTTCCTCGGCGAAAAACCCGACAAACGTTGGTATGTGCCGTTCGTCTTCCTCAGCATCGCCTGGGCGATCTCGATTCACACCGTGACAGCCTTCCTCTATTGTGGCCTGGGCGGTCGCCCCTTCTGGAACACCGCGCTGATGGCACCGCGCTTCCTCACCTCCGCTTTCGTCGCCGGGCCAGCCTTCATCATCGGGGTGCTGCAACTCATCCGCCGCATGACCCGCATGAAAATCGGTCCTGGCTCGATCCAGACACTCGTCGCCATCATGCGCATCACCATCCTGATCGATCTATTAATGTTAGGTTCCGAGGTTTTCACCGCACTCTATACCGGCGGCGCGCACTCCACCGCCATCAAGTATCTCTTCTTCGGCCACGGAAATCTCAACGCACTGGTGCCATGGACCTGGGTGTCTCTTGCCTTCATGGTCATCGCCGCGGTGCTTCTGATGCGGCCAAAGGTGCATGAACACCTGCGCACGCTGGATGTCGCCTGCGTCTTGGCCTTCGTCGGCATTTGGATCGAAAAAGGCATGGGGCTGATCATCCCCGGCTTCGTGCCATCGACACTCCACGAGTGGGTGGAATACATCCCGAGCGCAGCCGAGTGGAAAGTCATGGCCGGGATTTGGGCGGCGGGTCTGATGGTTTACACGTTGCTTCTCAAAGTCGCGATCCCGATTTTCTCCGGCCAGGTTTCCGACCGATCCTCCAAATAGCCGAATTCCTGCATGCTCTCGGTGATCCCACGGCCCGTCTCGCCGGATAGGGACGGCGACAACCTAACCTTCGACGGAGCGGTAAATGAAATAAAGAAACCTTTTTCGTTGATTGTCGTGAGAGATCGAAACTAACGTCTGCGCGTCATGGACAACGTCAGACGATTATGGATCCTATTGGGAATCGTGGTGGTAACCTCCTTCGCGATTTTATTGTGGTATGGGGGGGAGATTTACCGGCAGGCACCGCCCATTCCGAAGCAGGTGGTGGTGGAGGGAACGGGCGAGGTTCTGTTTACCGAAACCCAGATCAAAGACGGCCAGAACGTCTGGCAAAGCACCGGCGGGCAGCATTTGGGCAGCATTTGGGGCCACGGCAGCTACGTCGCGCCGGACTGGACGGCGGACTGGTTGCATCGGGAATCGGTGTTCTTGCTAAGCCGTTGGGCGAAGGCCGAGGGGGGAATCCTACGAGTCGCTTCCGGACGAGAAACAGGCCGCATTGAAAGCGCGACTGAAACGCGAACTACGGACCAATCGCTATGACAAAGCCTCGGAAACCCTCACAGTCAGTGCCGAGCGGGCTGCGGCGATCCGGGCGAACTCGAAGCACTTTGGCGGCTTGTACGGAGGAGATCCGGACAAGGAGTTGGCGCGGCTGCGCGAGGCCTATGCTATGAGTGAGTTCACGATCAAGGATCCGGCACGTCTCCAGCCCCTCAACGGCTTCTTCTTTTGGGCGAGTTGGGCCTGCGTGACCAATCGTCCTGGCAAGACAATCACTTATACGAACAATTGGCCGCACGAGCCGCTGGTGGACAATGTTCCCACGGGCGACCTGATGTTGTGGACTGGATTCAGCGTGGTCATGCTGCTCGTCGGCATTGCCCCCTAGCGTTCCACTACGCGAGAAACACCGAGGACGAGGTGCCGCACGCCGACTACCTGCCGGAATCCGATCCTCTGTTAGCGCAGGTGGCCACCCCGTCGATGCGGGCAACACTGAAATACTTCTGGGTGGTTTGCGCACTGCTGGTGCTGCAAGTCGGACTCGGGGTGGTGACCGCGCACTACGGCGTCGAGGGCCAGCATTTGTATGGCATTCCGCTCGCCGACTGGTTGCCGTATTCGGTGACACGGACGTGGCATGTGCAATTGGCGGTGCTGTGGATCGCCATCGCCTAGCTGGCGACGGGCCTCTACATCGGACCGGCGGTTTCGGGTCATGAACCCCGTTTCCAGCGCCTCGGCGTGAATGTCTTGTTTGGCGCGTTCCTATTCACCCGCATGGGCCTGTTGCGGATCGGCGTGGCCACCGTTTCAGTCTTGTTCGCGACCTCGATCTTCCTAGCGGGCGGCATCCTCGGAACATTCCACTACTTGTATTTCGCGGGAACTCCGATGGCTGTGCTGGCGATCGGCTCGACGTTCAGCGCACTGGAAGTCGTGCCCTTGGTGTTGATCGGATTCGAGGGTTGGCATAACTACAAGTTGAGCGTTTCCAAGATATGGGTCCGCGAATACCGCTGGCCGATCTAGTGCATGCTGTCCGTGGCGTTCTGGAACATGCTGGGTGCCGGAATCTTCGGCTTTCTGATCAATCCACCCATCGCGTTGTATTACATGCAGGGACTCAACACCACGCCTCTTCACGGACACACCGCGTTGTTCGGAGTTTATGGAATGCTCGGAATCGGACTGATGCTGTTTGTCGCCAAAGGCCTAGCCGCGCCGGGGCGTTGGAAGGAGGGCCTGATCTCCTTCTCGTTCTGGTCAATCAACATCGGACTCCTGCTAATGGCGTTCCTCAGCCTGCTGCCAGTGGGGATGCTGCAAACCGTCGCCAGCGTAAATCACGGCCTGTGGTACGCCCGCAGCGAGGAGTTCCTCGGCTCTGGATTGATGGACACCTTCAAGTGGATGCGCGTGTTCGGCGACACCTTGTTCGCGCTCGGCACTTTGACGCTCGCGTGGTTCGTTCTTGGCATGAGATTCGGCTGGTCTCTGATCCCGGAAGACCCGCCTCCTGCGGTGAAAAAATATTGAGCCTGCCGGTCCGACTCTGGATCCCTCGCCATGGATCGCAACGAGGAAACCGCTGGCCTCGACTGGCTCTCCACCCAGATCCTCGGGGCAGCATCTCACCGGTCCTATATCTATATAACAGACATTTACGATTTACATGTTATCCGAGTCTCGAAAGCTTTCCTCCACCTGCAGTTTCCTATAAGTTTTTCAATTTCATGATGACCAAACACCCTACCGCTAATAGCGGCGGCGGGTGCCATCCTCTCGGCATCTTGCGGCACGAGTTATCAAATCCCCACCAAGGATCCTGCAAAAACGGCGGTTCTCCAGAGTGAATCCACGCGAAGCGGACTCTCTAACTGGTCCAACTATGTGGGTTGAAGAGTCGGCCCCCTCGAGGCCGGTTTCAGAAGCGATCCGGGTTCTCTATCAAATGTTGGCGCAGCCCACTGACACTCCGATTTTCATCCCCGTGGCCAACCAAAAAGCCGCTTCAATCGGTGGTCATCAATCCATGGTCGATACGCCGGGGCGAATTTGACGGGAAACCCGCCGGGGGGCCAAAGCGATCATTCAAAAAACCGCTTCAAAGTCCGCTGCTCGGCGGGATCGAGTGCGTCGCGCCAGACGCGGTCACCGCCTTTGCCGGTGGCATCGGTATCGCCACCCGCAGCGGCGGCTGACGGGGAATGATCCACGTCGTGCTCGCCATCCTGCAGTTCGAGCAAGTCCCCGGGATTGGCCCGCGAGAGATCCTTGGATTCCAGTTCGGTGAGCTTGCCAGTCTCGACGTTATCTTTCTCCGCGCCGAGCACGTTGGGATCGTGGCCCGGCCCGCGATCAACTCCGCCTTCACCACGGCCGTTGGCCGGTTTGTCACCCTCGCCCTGGCCATCGCCGGCCAGTAATTCATCGGACCAACCCTCACCTTGGCCCTCGCGCTTGCCACCCTTCATGGCATTGGAATTCTTCTTTAAATTTTTGCGGAGCTGGTCGATTTGCTCGGTCGTTAGATTGCCCATGTCCTTCAAATCGAGTTGTTTCATCTGCTCTAGCAATTTCGGGTTTGGCTTCATTGCGCCGTTTTGCAGCCCTTGCAGCGCTTGGTCGAATTCCTCCATCAGCCGGTTCTTCTCCGCCGGGTTCTGGGCACCCGCATTCTTTTCCAGTGCTTCGAGCGCCTTGTCCGCGCGGCCTAGCTCCCGTTCGACCCGCTCGGTTTCGGCGCGGTGGGCCTTTTTCAAGGAATCGGTGGCTTCCAGCGACGAGTGGCTGAACCACTGTTCTTCTTGCTGCGATTTCAACTCCTCCAGTTTCTTGCGCGTCTCTTCCAGGTATTTTTCACCGACGACTTCTTCCTTGGTCAACTTGTCCAACTCGGTGTCGAGCTGTTTCCATGCTTGAGGCTGCTCCGGCGCACCTGCTGGATGAAGGCTCCGAGCGGCCATCGGGATGAACAACCCTGCGACTAACAACACCAGTGCCCCCAGTGGCGGCACCAGCAAACGCGGCCATTGCCATGCGAGTCCGGCGTCGATTTTCTCAATCGGCGTCGGCCACGGCGCGACGCCCGCCCGCGCGGCGGACAAGGAATTCCTCAACCGCATCGCCGCCTCGATTCTCACCAGCGACTGCGCTGGCTTTTCAAATTTCCGCGCCGCCCACGCCCAGCAGGCCAAGCCTAACACCAACACCACCGCGCCCGTGGTAGCGACGAGCCGCCACGACTCCACCTGCGGAAACTCGCGCCTAACGACTAACAATCCCGCCGCAACGAGGATCGCACCCACCAGCAGCGGAGCGGAGAGCGTTTCTAACCACCACGCGAAGTTCACTGTGCGGGCTACCTGCCGCGCCTTCGCCTGCCAATGGTCGCGATTGGGGTTTTCCGAGGTTGGAGTCATCGCGCGGAATCTATCGGGCGACTCGGGAAATGCGATGGGAATTTCCTCAACGAGCGTGAGCGCTTCTTCACCGGCTACCCATTGGCAGGGCGATTCGGAGATCGCTCCTCCTTGGGGTTGCGCTGCCGGGAAATTTTGCAAAGACTCTTTCGTTTTGTGA
>JAYVEJ010000598.1:0-9198 GCA_043748885.1 Luteolibacter sp.
GCATGCGTGGCTGGACGGGAAAGTATACAGTAAGGGACGTAAAGTAACCGCCGAAGAACTCGGCGAGATATCGATCAAGCGCAATAAATTCCATGGGGAATGGAACTATGAGATCCACCCAAATGAATAAATTGAATCCGGTAGCTTATTGTTTTGCGCGTCCTCAGCAAGGTCGCCCTCCCGCTCGATTGACTCCCAATCCGCCGCCGGTCGCTATCGCTACCTTTCCGGCTCCGTGTGTCCAGAACACCGCCAGACCGGCTTCGCGGCAAACGTCGGCCGTATGTCCTTCAGATACTTTCTCACGCTTCATTTAGCCGTCGGGCGGTGCTTCCCTCAATCTCCCACCGTCGGTTACTTTCCGCATGTCCGCTTTCTTCGCGCCCATCAAAGCTTGGAGATTACCACCGGTTCGCCTGATTTTGCTTTTATGCAGCCGTCAAAGCTGTTCTCCCGCTGTCTTCTGCCACTTGCAGCCTTGGTGCTTTGTCTGAGCAGATCTCAGGTTTTTGCAGAGGAAACAAGCCATCAGCCGAGAAAATCTTGGGATTGCGGAAAGCGGCTGATGACGGTGGTTCCCCGCTTCACAAGCGGGATCGGGGGGTAAGAAGAGCACTGCTTTCTTAATGAATGCTTAACGGGCGACCTTGTCGCTTTCATTTTGTAGTGCGTGGCAAGGCGGCAGTGTTCAACCGCCCCGTTACAAATGCTTCACCGCCGTTCGCGAAAAAAGCGCATACACGGCTGGCACCACAAATAATGTTAGAAATCCGGAAAAAAGCAACCCGCCGACCACCGCGATACCTAACGACTGGCGCGAGCCACCCGAGGATCCCAACGAAAGCGCAATAGGCAGGATGCCGAAGATCGTCGCAAGACTGGTCATCAGGATCGGTCGGAAGCGCGAGATCGACGCCTCTAACACTGCCTCCATTTTCGAGAGTCCGGCTTCTTTTCGCTGGTTGGCGAACTCGACGATGAGGATGCCGTTCTTGGTCACAATGCCGATGAGCATGATGATCCCGATTTGGCTAAAAACGTTGAGCGTCTGGCCAGTGAGATGCAAAGATAGCAGCGCACCGGCGACCGACAGTGGAACCGTTAGTATAATAATGAAAGGATCGCGGAAGCTCTCGAACTGCGCCGCTAACACCAGATAGATTATCAGCAGCGCAAGCACGAAGGCAAACAACAGCGAGGATGAGCTCTCCGCGAAATCCCGAGATTGGCCTGACAGAGAGGTGCGGAAATTTTCCGGCAGCACTTTTTTCGCAACGCGGTCGAGTTCCGTGATGCCGTCGCCCAGTGTGTAGCCCGGCGCGGGTGTGCCTTGAATCGTCGCGGAAATAGCGCGGTTGAAACGAAAAATTGCCGCCGGACTGGTGGACTCGGAGAAGGTCACGAGGTTGTCTAACGAAACCATCGCGCCCGCCGCGGTTTTGACGAACAGCTTCTTCAAATCACCCGGATCGTTGCGGTCTTGGCGGCGCATCTGGGCGATCACTTGGTATTGTTTGCCGTTCTTCAGGAAGTAGCCGAACCGCCGCCCGGAGTAGGCGAACTCCACGGTTTTCCCGATTTCCTCGACGGAAATTCCCAACTCCGCAGCCTTCTTACGATCAATCGAGATGATTCCCTCCGGGCGGTTCACCTTCAGGTTAGCATCGAGCTGGCGGAGGACCGGGCTTTTGTTAGCTTCGGCGAGAAACTCCGGTAACACTTTCACCAGCGATTCAAAGTTTGGCGCTTGAAGGACATAAGACAGCGGCTGCCCAGCGCGCCGGTCGCCGATGGTCGGCGGCTGCGCGACGAAAGCCCGCACGCCGGTGAAGTCCTGCATTTCCTTGGTAAGCTGCTCCGCGATTTGACCCTGCGTGCGGGTTCGCTCGGCAGGAGTTTTCAGATAGATGCTCTGGGTCGCGGCATTGGCTTCCGAGCTTCCGCCACCACCACCGAGGATGGTGAAGGAGCGGTACGCTTCGGGCACATTTTCATCCACATAGATCGAGATCTTATCCATCCAGCTCTCGGTGTATTCGAAGCTCGCCCCCTCTGGCGCGGTGATATTGACGCGGATGTTCTCGCGGTCTTCTAACGGAGCGAGTTCGCGCGGAATCACCGTGACCAGCCAGGCCATGAGTGCGCCATTGACCAATAGGATCGGCAGTGCCAACCAACTCCAACGCAGAACCGGAGCCAGACAGGCGCGGTAGCCGTTAGTGATCAGCCGGAAGAACGGCTCGGTGGCGCGGTAGAAAAAGTTAGGCCGGGTGCCGTGTTTTTTAAGGAGAAACCGGCACATCATCGGCGACAAGGTGAGCGCCACGAATGCAGAAATGAGCACGCAGCCTGCCAGCGTGATGCCGAACTCCCGGAACAGCCGCCCTGTTAGCCCGGACAGAAAAATCAACGGCAAGAACACCGCCGCCAGTGCGAATGTGGTGGAAATCACTGCGAAGTAAATTTCCCGTGAGCCTTTGAGCGCGGCCTCCAATGGCGACATGCCTTCCTCGATCTTTGTATAGATGTTTTCCAGCACCACAATCGCATCGTCGCAGACTAGGCCTATCGATAACACAATCGCCACCAAGGTTAATACGTTAACCGAGAACCCGGCGAGATACATAATAAAGAAGCCAGAGATGATACTAACTGGAATCGCGATGACAGGAATGATCGTCGAACGCCAGTCGCGCAGAAACAGGAAGATGATCAACGCCACCAGCCCGAAGGCGATCACCAGCGTCTCCTCTACCTCCGCCACCGAGCGCCTCACGAAGCGCGTGAAGTCATAGCCGATCTCCGCCGTGATGTCGGGCGGCAGTTCCTTTTTCACCTGTTCGAAGCGGCGGTGAAACTCATCGGCGATGGCGATGGCATTGGTGTTAGGCTGCGGGATGATCGCCACCCCGATCCGATAAAGGCGATCACTTTTGAAGCCAGTGCGCAGGTTTTCCGGGCCGAGTTCGGCATTGCCAATGTCGCCGAACAAGATCTGGCGGCCGTTTTCACGCTTGATGATGAGGTTCTCGAATTCCTCCGGTGTGGCAAGCCGACCGAGTGTGCGCAGGGAAAGTTCGTTGGTCGCGCCTTCAAGCCGCCCGCTGGGGAGATCGACGTTTTGGGTATCTAATGCCGCTTGCACGTCCGCCGGGGTCAGACCATGGACGGCGAGTTTCACCGGGTCCATCCACAGCCGCATGGCATAGCGCCGCTCGCCGAAAATCCTAACCGACGAGACGCCGGGAATGGTTTCCAACCGCTCGCGCACCACGCGGTCCGCGAAATCACTGACCTCAAGCACGGCGCGTTTATCGCTCGTTAGTGATAGAAAGAGGATCGGCGAGGAATCCGCGTCGGCCTTTTCCACCACCGAGGGATTCGCGTCCACCGGCAAGCTCCGTGCCGCCCGCGCCACCCGGTCGCGCACGTCGTTTGCCGCCGTGTCCAAATCTGAGCCAAGCGTAAACTCGACCGTGATGATGCTGCGTTCCTGCCGCGACTCAGAGCTGAGCGTGCGGATGCCTGCGATGCCGTTGATGACTTGCTCTAATGGCTCGGTGATTTGCGAGGCCACCACATCAGGACTCGCCCCGGAGTAGGTCGTGGAGACGGTGACTATCGGCGGGTCCACCGCTGGATACTCGCGCACGCCAAGGAAATAAAAGCCCGTTAAACCGAACAGCACAATGATCAGCGACATCACGATCGCAAGCACCGGTCGGCGGATGCTGGTTTCGGATAGACTCATATCAACAAGCGTGGCCGTCTCGCCCACGAAAAGAGTTGAATGAATTTACTGCAAAGTTGCAAAGGAGGCAAAAGTTGCAAAGACCGCGGAGAGACGCAAAGTTTTTTTCGGACATGATGACAACGCTTCAGCCCGCATCGCGTTTTGGTCCACGAGCGAATCCGGTGATCGGTTTGAGGCCCATGGACTGGGTCATCCTGCTGACGCTGATAGCCTCAGACATCCTGACCACTGCTGGGAATTTGCCGCCTTATGGGGAAAAGCAATGAACTCGGTCTGCCAGTCTTGATCCGCCGGAATCAACCTGCGCCCCTGCCGCAAATCCAGCTCCCCATCTTCAGCCATCCGGGGGATGACATCGCCTCGTTCCGCTTCTTCACCAGCCAGCTCATCACTAACGGCAACGCCTCCCAGAGCCAGAGTTACCGCGTCTTTGGAGTGCCGCTCGTCACCGTGAAGCGCACCTGCAAAAAACTCCGCACCGAGGAAGCCGCCGGATTTTTCCGCCCCGGAACCGTCCCGCTAGGGACGCAAACTCACCGCCGAATTGATCGCCGCCGCGCAAACCATGCTCGATGACCGTCGTGACATTCCGGCCATCGGTGCGCAGCTCGGCGTGCTGGAAATCGCCGAACCGTCCTTTGAAATCGCCGATGACATTCCTAACGGTGGCGTCCTCTGCGGCCTGCCGGCGCTGCTCGCCTTCGGCCTGTTGCGCCACTCCGGCAGCCACTTCACGCTGCCCAAAGGCTTCTGGCTACGCGAGTTCCGCCACCGCGCCCCCCACGGCCACCAAACTTCCTTCCTCAGCACCGACTACCGCAGCCCCTCCTCACCGCCACCCAAACCGAACTCCAAACCCTCAACGACCCACGCAAATCCCCCCTAGACACATCCAACTCAAAGACCTCCCGCCGGAGCAACGCATCGCCTAACTCCGCCGCGGTAGAAAGCCCTTCATCGACACCATCAAACTCTCATCGCCTACCGCTCCGAGACCGCCCTCTGTCACGAACTCAACGCCACCGAAACCCACTACCCCCGGCACGACTTTGCGGCTGAATTTCGTCCCCCTGAGGTCACCCCGTTTCCCGGCAAGTCAGGATGTTTGAGGCTAAGGTCGTGCGCTCAGAAGAGCTGGTGGAAGACGCGGTTTTTCCACAAAGAGGGAATGATTTTGGACTGGGCGTTCATGAAATTATTCCAAGCGGATCGTAGCGAGTGCAGATCGTGATGGCTTCATCAAGGTCCATGGCCTGCGCGCCGCCGCTTCGATAGATTTCGGTCGCGCCGCAGAGTTTCAATGCTGCCAGCATTAGTGGGTTCAGTTTGCCATCCGTGCCGCAGGGGGAGGCAGACGACGATTTTTTCACATCCGGTCGCCTGCGCGAGAGTGCTGTCATCAGGACTGTGGACACCAGAGGGGCACCGCCTCTGGGCACTCGGGGTTTTCCACCAGCGTGATTGATCCGGGCGAACATCGTGTCCTTGCCTCAGGGCTTGTTATGGATCACTCGCGTGCTCGATGCATTTCTTTGTGTGCTGATGAATGATCACCTTGGCAAAGGATTTGAGAGCCTTTCTGACAGGATACGACCTGTGTGAGCACGTCCGGGCAATCGGACTTTTTCCTTCACGAAGTGGGTTGGCTCGCACAGATTAGCGGTGCGTGAGGTTTGTCATTTCCATTTTCCTAACGAGCTGGCTCAAACTGTTATGAAACGCGGTCACGCCATCATCGTCTCGGTCGTCGTCAGCGTGCTGTTCGCGGGGTTCTTCATCTATCCGGCGGGGATGGTGGTGAAGCAGGCATTCGAAGGCACGCGGGCCGATGGCTCGCACTATTTCACGCTGGATTTCTGCGCCTCCATTTTCCGCAATCCGATCTACCGCGAGGGGCTTTGGAATGCCTTCGCGCTGGGGGTCGCCAGCACCTTGGCCACCTTGGCGATTGCGTTTCCGTTAGCACTCATCGGTCACCGCTATGATTTTTTCGGCAAGCCGGCATTGGGCATCTTGGTCCTCGCGCCGATGATCCTGCCGCCCTTCGTCGGCGCGGTGGGAGTTAAACAAATGTTAGGGGTGAATGGTACCTTCAATGCCTTGCTCATCAATTCCGGCCTGATGGAGGCGGAGCTGCCCTATGATTGGCTGGCTCACGGGCGCTTCCTCGGCATCGTGCTGATGAATGCGCTGCACCTCTATCCGATTCTTTATATGAACATCGCCGCCGCGCTGGCGAACCTCGATCCCGCGATGGAGCAAGCCGCAGAAAATCTCGGCTGCCCGCCGTGGAAGCGGTTTTTCCGGATCACTCTGCCGCTCGCGATGCCCGGCGTGTTTGCGGGCGCATCCATCGTCTTCATCTGGGCCTTCACCGAACTCGGCGTGCCGCTGGTCTTCGACTACGCGCGAGTCGCGCCGGTGCAAATTTTCGACGGCCTGAAAGGGCTGGATAAAAATCCAATTCCCTATGCTCTAACTGCCGTAATACTGATCGTCGCCGCCGGGGTGTTTGCGTTGTCGAAGTTGGTCATGGGCCGCTCGCCGCTCGGCACTGCGCCGCGGCCGAGGGGCCGCTCGTCATCGTTGCGCTTGGGCGGCTGGAAATCGGCGGCGTGCAGCTTGTTTTTCCTTTGCGTGTTCATTGTCGCGACCCTTCCCCATCTGGGCGTGCTGCTGCTTTCCTTTGCGAGCCGCTGGTATGGCACGGTCATTCCCGACGAGTTGACGATGCGTCATTACATCGAAGCACTCGGCAATGGGCTGGTCGTGCCGTCGATCCAAAACAGTCTACTCTACGCCGGATGCGCCACGACGGTCGCGCTTGTCATCGGTCTATCAGTCGCATGGGTGGTGGTGCGGTCGGACTTGAAATTTCGCGGCGTGTTAGACGCGGTGGTGATGCTGCCGCTGGCGGTGCCTGGGCTGGTGATGGCCTTCGGTTACCTCGCGCTTTCGCAAGAGGGAAAAGCCTTCCATTTCCTCGTCGGCGCGGGGGGCAGCCCGTTCTTTCTGATCGTAATAGCCTATGCTTTCCGCAGGCTACCTTACATCGTTAGAGCGGCAGTGGCCGGTCTCCAGCAGAGCAATCCCGCCTTGGAAGAAGCGGCGAAATCGCTCGGCGCCACGCCACTGCGCACGCTCCGCCGGGTGGCCATTCCGCTCATCGGTGCAAATCTCGCAGCAGGATCCATCCTCGCCTTCGCCTTCGCGATGTTAGAGGTGAGTGATAGCTTGATCCTCGCGCAGCAAGCGCAGCACTACCCGATCACTAAGGCCATTTACACCCTGCTCAGCACGCTGGGAAATGGCACCGAACTGGCCGCCGCGCTCGGCGTGTGGGCGATGGTATTTCTATCCGTGGCGATCATGGGAGCCGCCATCCTCGGCGGAAATCGCGGTGGCTTGTTCAAGGTCTAACCAAGCGATTTCATGACATCCGCAAAGATCTCGAAAGACCGCAGCCGAGCCGGGTGGTCGAAGATCAGTGCCGTGGCGATGATTTCGTTAGCGTCGGTTTGTTGGATCAAGTCGATCACTTGACGGCGGATCGTATCCGCCGAGCCGACCAGCGAGTAGCGCGTCATCCGCCGGACGTGCTCTTCTTCCGCCAGTGACCAACGGAGCCGCATGTCCGCCACTGGCGACTGGAGCTGCCCGGGATGCCCGCGGATCAGATTGAGAAACTGCTGCTGCAAGGAGGTAAAGAGCAGCCGCGCCTCCTCGTCGGTGTCAGCGGCGAACACATTCACCGCGACGATGGCATGGAGTTTCTCGTTCGCTGCCGATGCCTTAAAATCCCGCCGATAGAGAGCCAGCGCCGTTTCCAAATAATCCGGCGCGAAGTGTGATGCGAACGCGAACGGCAGCCCCATTTCTGCCGCCAAGCGAGCTCCAAAATCGCTCGATCCGAGCAGATAAAGCGGAACCTCCAACCCTCCGCCCGGGACTGCCTGCACGAGTTGATCTTTCAGCACTGGGCGGAAATACCCCTGCAGCTCCATCACGTCCTGCGGAAAACTGTCGCCGCTGCCCCCCGAAACCCGCCGCAGGGCGCGGGCGGTGATTTGATCTCCGCCCGGAGCACGCCCCAATCCCAGATCGATCCGTCCCGGAAAAAGTGATTCTAACGTGCCGAACTGCTCGGCGATGGCAAGCGGCGCATGATTCGGCAGCATGATGCCACCCGATCCCACTCGGATGGTCGAAGTGCCGCCTGCTAGATGGGCGATCACCACCGACGTCGCGGCGCTCGCAATGCCCGGCATGTTGTGATGCTCGGCCACCCAATAGCGGAAAAACCCCCGTTTCTCGGCGTGTTGCGCCAGGTCCAACGAGTTTCGAAACGCTTGGCCGGCATTTCCTCCCGCAATGATCGGTACGAGGTCCAGCACTGAAAATGGAATCATGGCCGAAGCTAATGGGAGTCCCACCGAACGCAAATCGGCAACTCCCATTAGAACTTCCGGCTCAGCGAGCGCGACGCCGGATCCCCAAACCGCCATGGCAAGTCCTGCGCTTTTGAAATGCCAATCCGCCCGCCAACCACCGTTTCCACTGGCTCGCCCTGAAATATCCCACAGCCGTCCATTTTCAAAAAACTCGCGCCGTGGGCGGAACCATGGATCGCGAGGGCACGCGTCAATTTCCCCGGCCCGGCTCCTAATAAGTGATCCGCCACTCCGCCGCGTCGGCCCCGCATCTGCTCGATTCCCAATCCCGGCTCCCCCGCCCGGAAGAGCACAAAGCCCGCACCTTCGTCACTCTTGACCAGCACATTAAACATCCAATGCACGCCGTAATTGAGATAGATATAGGCATCCCCCGCCCGGTGTTTTTCCACGAAGGCGCGGGCACTCGGGCGACCCCATGTGTGGCACGCCGGATCGTCGGTGGCCGAATAAGCTTCGGTCTCCACAATCCGCGCCGCGCAGCCGTGCCAGATGAAATGGGCACCGATGAGTTCGCGGGCACAAACCACTGGATGCCGCTCGAAGAATGCCGCTGCAATCGCTTCCATAAGTGGCCTCGTTATCAAAACATCACCTATATCTATCAAGGCGAAAAGACTACGGAAAATCTCTGGTCTTCCGCTAGCCGCTCGTGTAAACGGTCCAACCTATGAATTCCTAAAAAGGAATTCATGATTAACGCAATGAAAGCTATCCCTGAACCACTCGCAGGACCCCGTCTCAAAACCGATTCACCTGCTAAGACTTATAAAAAATTCCACAAGGTTTCATCCGTTGGTCCCCCCGCAAGACGCACGACCTGGTTCAACAGTTACGACGAGGAGTGGGCTGCGTTCCTCGCCGAAAGTACCCTCAGAAAATCGCACTCCGGAATCAGTAACGAGGCTCCCGAAACGCTTCCCCGCGTTTGGAACTGCCCCCATACTTGAAATTCCCCCGATCCGCACGCGGCGGGTCTTTCCCATCAGGGGG
>JAYVEJ010000599.1:0-3528 GCA_043748885.1 Luteolibacter sp.
GCCGCGACTTTTTCCCGATGCGCGGCGTCCGCAAAATCGTGCCCGCCGACGAGTGAGGTGGTGTTCGAAAACAACCGCGAACCCATCGCATTGCATTGGCCGGTGATCGAGTTAGGCCCAGTGCCGGGCTTGCCGATGTTGCCGGTGATCAGGCAGAGATTGATGATCGCCTGCGCCGTCCGCACGCCTTCGTGGGATTGGTTCACGCCCATCGTCCACCACCAAGAGACGCGCTTGTTAGGATCGGAAACAGTGCGGGCGAGGGCTTCGATCACTTCCACCGTTTGCCCGGTTCTATCAGCCACGGCGGCGGGCGAGTAGTCTTTGAGAAATTCCGTGAAATCCTCGATGCCTTCGGTGTTAGCCAACGCTGCGGCATCCACCCGGCCATCGCGGACGATGCAATGGGCGAGGGCGTATAACAGCGGCAGATCGCCCTTCGGTTTGAGCGCCACATGCTGCGTCGCCGCTTGCGCCGTCTCGGTGGCGCGCGGGTCGATCACGATGATTTGCGGGTTGCGTTTATTGCGCATCACCCGCTGCCAAAGGATGGGATGGGCAATGCACAGGTTCGCGCCGATCAGCACAATCACGTCAGATTCCTCGAAGTCCGCATACGTCGCCGGTGGCGCGTCGAAGCCGAACGATTGCTTGTAAGCGGTGACCGCCGTGGCCATGCACTGGCGGGTGTTCGCGTCGCAATGCAGGAAGCCCATCCCGAACTTAAACAAGCAGCCGAGAAACGCCATTTCCTCGAACGGGATTTGCCCAGTGGATAGAAATGCCACCGACTCCCGCCCGTGTTTTTCCTGGATCGCTTTAAGCCGCGTCGTGAAAACATCGAGCGCCGTCGGCCAATCCGTAGCCGTGAGTTTCCCCGCCTCGTCGCGCAGCAATGGCAGCGTCGCGCGGTCCGGCGAATCTAGCGGATCGAGCGCCTGCCAGCCTTTCGGACAAGCCATCCCGAGGTTCACCGGGTAGCCCGCTTGGGGACTCAGGTTGATCGCCTCGCCGCGCTCATCGAGGTGGATCTTCAACTGGCATCCCGTCGCGCAGTAGCCGCAGATCGAGGTCGCAGTAGAACTCGGCTTGAGCCGCGAAGGGATTTTCCCCAGCCCGAAATTCCCCGGCTCCTGCACCAGATCGCGGGTGAGGGGACCGCTGTGTTGTTTGAGAAATCGGCTGAGCATCGGGAAATGGCGGGGTGACTGCATTTGGATTTTTTCAACCGCAGATGCACAAGATGGCCGCAGATAAAGAGGATGAAGGCAGCGGATTCCATTTCTTATCCCTTCTTTCATCTGTGTTCATCCCGTTCATCTGTGGTTCAAATCTTAAGTGGAGGAAATGGCAAATCGCCCGAGCAAACTAGCACGCCGCGTGCGAGAACCCTCCCTCAATCCGCCACCGCTGCGGGCGTGTTTTCATAAGCAGGATGAAAGCGGTTAATCTCTCGAAAAGGCGACTTTAGCTACACCAGCGACAGCTTCCCGTGGCCGCAATCCCCGAAGTGCAAGCAAATCGAAGCGCCGCGAAGGAAGCCGCAGGGGAATCTATGCTGCTGCGCACAAGGACTTGTGGAAATGCTCGGGCATGAAAGTGGCTGGCGCGTCTCGCGCCAGACCGTTGTGAGAGGCGTCCCGCCTCTCGCATCTCTTATCCGGGCGGGGACGCCCGGACAACGGTCGGGAGCGAGACGCTCCAGCTACGTTTTTACAAATCTTGATGTGCGGCAGTCTATCAACCGCGTCGAAGTCAGCCGGGTGGCTGCCAACGATCTTGCGAAACTCTTCCGCTCTCTCGTCGCCCGCGGCGAGGACCGCACCTGCGCCCAGCGCTTCATCCTCCAGCTCCTCGTCACCGTCGTCCGTCCGCGGTTTTTTGACTGCTGGGTGAATTCTTGTCCAAAGCTTGTCAGCCTAGCCCTGTGCGCCTAGCTTTCCAAAACTAATGAAATTCACGGCTTTGGAACTTTGCGCAGGCGGCGGCGGGCAGGCTCTCGGCCTCGAAATGGCCGGATTCCACCACACAGCCGCCGTTGAATATGAGCCGCAGTTCTGTGAAATATTGCGAGCAAATCGTCCTGCTTGGAATGTTCTCAACAAAGACATTCGTGATCTGAATCCCTCCGACTACACTGGACTCGATCTATTGGCCGGAGGAGTTCCGTGCCCACCCTTCAGCATCGCGGGCTAGCAATCGGCGTCTTTTTCTAAAATGGCCAAGGTATCTTCCGTTCTTCTTCGAATACTATCTTCCGCAAAAACCTGACAGTCGCGATAAACCTCATTTAGATGTGCAATTAAGCTTGAGCGAAGAATGTCGTTCAACCGGATTCCTTCGCCGTGACTTTGGCGGAAGTCTAGGATTCGTTGACGTGCTGCACTCAGTCTTTCAATGCGTTCCGCTTCATCTGGCCACATAACTCGCCAATATGAACAATTCATGCATTTCGATTGGCAGCGCGCACCATCATGAGAGAGGAAGGATTCCCAGCCGGATGGGGCCAAATGCAGCACAATTGCCTGATCATCGCGACGCTTCTCGCGGTTACAACGAACACATGAAAGTGCAACGTTTCCGGGAATATGTAATCCAGCACGGAATCGATTCATTCCGTCGAGGTGCTCAACTGCGGCCCGGTCCAACTCCAATGCCTTACCGCAGTATAGGCATCCGGTTCCAAATGATTCGGCTACTGATCGAGAATAACGTGAATCCCTCACGCTCATTCCGATTTTTGCGGTGATTTTACGGCTCACCTCGTGGAGGAACATGCCAACGAGTTTATTTGCCACATCCGATTTGGCTCTCATGGTTGCCCCTCCGAGATGCTTCGAGACGTCAAAACTCATAGCGACTCTTTGCCGTTCAGATTTGGAGGCATACGGTCAGATGATCCTGACATCCCAAGCAACCAAGTGACGTCGGTTTTGAGAGTCCGAGCAATCCCTCGCAGTTCGAAATCCATGACGCAGCGAGTGCCTGTCTCAATTTTCGTAATTGCTACCCTGTCCAGCTGAATACCGTCAGCAGCTAGCCTTCCAGCCAACTGATCCTGTGTCAGGGGCGGCTTGAACTCCATTCTCGCCAGCCGGATCCGAGGCCCGGAAATATTTTTGCTCTTCGGCTGCTGATCGGAGTAGTCCTTCATCGACCCTCTCGGTATCAGACGAACATCCGCCGGGTGTTCGAATAAAGAACATTTGTATTTTTGTCCAAATGAAGCTGGAATCCGGCGTGCCAAACCCAAACCGTCACGAAAGTCGAATTCCCCCAACAAGTAAGCGAGCGGTCTTTCGCCGTGATGGTGGGGCTTGCCAAATGTGCGGGGCAATGACCAACGACTCCGATCCCTGTGATGGAACTACCATTCGCCTCAAAGTTCATTTTATTATATCTCCTGAATGCGGAGGGGGGAATACGATCAACAACTTGCGCACGATCTGCTCATGTTGTTCTGAGGGGCTACGTGGTGTCTGCCTGCCAAAACCTGATCGTATTCATCTAATGAGCCAGATCCGTCGC
>JAYVEJ010000600.1:0-9179 GCA_043748885.1 Luteolibacter sp.
GCGGGACAAAAGGTGAGCCGCAGTGCTGACCGGTCGCAGGCGTTGCAGATCGAATGGAAAACTCGGGGTCTGCTAGAGCGGGAGATTTCTATATCTTATTTGCTTTCCCAGCGACCGCTGGATCGGAGTTGGAAATTGCAGGCACCCTCGGCGCCGGGCGAGGACTCGACCCGCACGCGTTTTATCATCCTCGGCGCGCCGGAGCTTTTCTATGCAGCGGCAGGACTGAGCGGACCATTTTCACCCAAAGGCTTGCCCGGCAGTCTCACCGAGGAACTCAAGGGCGAGGCCTGCTACCTGCTAGATGCAGCGGCCACGGCGGAGCTAACGGTCACTCCACTGCCGGTGGTGGCCACTGCGGAGGCGACCATCAGCGAGGCGGTGTGGGCGGTAAAACTCGAGCCGGACGGCGCGATGTTAGTCGAGGGCGCGATGAGTCTCGAACACCGCGGGGCGCTCGGCTTCACGTTGGAAGTGCCGCCTAGCATGACGCTGTTAGCGTGCGATGTCGGCGGGCAAGCGGCGACACCGGTCAACCTCGGCGAAGGCAAACTCGAACTAACACTACCGGCTGCGGGCGTAAAAACGCGGGTTTCCTGCTCTTTCACCGGGCGGACAACGGCGCTCGATCCGGTGGAAGGAACGCTGGAACTGGCGCTGCCCAAGACTCCGTTGTTTATCCGGGCGCTGACTTGGCGCATCGATCTGCCGCGAGGTTATCAGGCGGAAACTCATGGCAACTTGGTCCGCGCGGCTGATCCGGGCGATCCCGCGTCCCGCCTGACCTTGCGGAAAAACCTGTGCCGTGACGAGCGACCGACAACGGCTGTTTTCTATCAGCGCTCAAATTTGAAGAACTAAATCTCACCGTTAGACATAACTCTATTCACCTATGAAAATCACCCATTTGATCGCATCACTGGTTATCGTCGGATGCACGGCGGTAGCATGGTTTGTCCTTGCCATCGCCATGTCCAAGCGGACGCAAGAGTCATCGCAAACGATGTCACAAGAAGTGGCGGGTGTTTGGAATCCCCCCTTGGAACAAAAACATCCAGATGCATGGTATGAGACTCCCAACGCGCCGGGAGGTCGCGCGGTATTGTTACCCGCATCTTCTAATGTGATGGTGGATTTGAAATTCGCGCCGAAGAAACGCGGGCTATTCCGGCACCGGACCTATGATGTGGCATTCAAGGCGGAATATGTATTTATAAACCCAACTCGCATTCCGCAGACGATGTATTTCTCGTTTCCCTTACCCGCGGGAGCAGAGAAGCTCGAAGGATTTGAGTTCCGTCTGGGAGAAGCGACCGAGCCTGAGACCTATCAGCCCGGCGTTTCTGGTGTGGCCACTCGGGCGGTGGTGATCCCGGCATCCGGTCGGATCACCTTGCACGCTGCCTATCAGACGCGTGGGACTGAGAGGTGGGTTTATGAGTTTCCTGACAAGCGGCGCATCGCAGGATTGTGCTGAAAATGGGCACTGACTTTAGCGATATCAATTTCCCAGTCGGCACCGGCTCGCCTAAAGACAGCGACCGCAAGGTCACAGGCAATGGCTGGGATCTAACGTGGAACTATCCCGATGTGCTGGCCGTGCCGTCGATCGGCATGGACATGCCGAAGTTATTAAATGCCGGACCAGTGGCAGCGCGGATTGCATTCTTCGCGCCGGTGTCGTTGGTGTTTTTCGTGACAGTTGTATTACTCGTCGGCGGACTCAAAGGTGTGCCTTTGCACCCGATGCATGTGTTCTTTGTGTCAGCAGGCTTCTTCGCGTTTCACCTACTATTTGCTTATCTGGTGGACTTAGTGCCGCTCTATCCGAGCTTCGCAATCGCAACAGTGGTTTCGTTAGTCTTGGTGTGTGGATACCTCAAAGCGGTTGGAGGAAATACGTTGTTCAAGGTCGCTCTACCGGCCCAGCTAGCCTATCTAATATTGTTTAGTGCATCTTTCTTCTTCGATGGGCTAACAGGCATCACCCTCACCATCTGCGGAGTGGCCACGCTTGCTTTGCTAATGGCGCTAACCGCCAAAGTTGAGTGGCGCACGCATTTCACAAAACGCGCCAAAGCGCTTCGGGTATAACTGGAAGTGGTGGGCAATGAGGGGCATTCGGACGTCCCGCATGATGGAGGGTGGAGACCGTGTCCGCCGATTCAACGGGTTGCGGAAGGGTGGGCCAATAGCGATGCGTCGGTCTTGCTCCGGCGCATTTCAAAACCGGACGCCCTCGGCCAGCAAGGACCGCCTAAGCAACACACTATCCGCCCGGTTGATGCACAGGACATGGATGGTGGCCCGGCCCTCAGGCGTTTTACCTTCAAGCTTAGCACCTGCCCATCGGAAGTGCCCGCTCCATTTATCCATGCGAGGATTGAAGAGACGCACGATCATGCCAGTGCAGTCATTAATGCCTGCCAAGTTCGGGCCTTTGTGGGAATTGCAGCGGAAGCAGGCCCAGTCAAGATTCTCAAGCGAAGTGGAGCCACCGTGCTTTTCCGCGACCAAGTGATCCACCTGAAATCTGAGTTCGGACAGGTCTTCCGGGAGATGACAATATTCGCACCGGAACCCCGCGCGTTGGCGAACTTGGCTGCGTAACCGGGGACTCATCAGTCGTGGTCAGCCGGCCTTCCTGCCAGACTGCGGCGTGCCTTGGACTTGAGAAATTCCAGTGCGGTGCCCACTGTGCGATAGCTCTCCAATTCCTCGACTTCTCCCTCGGAAAGCACGCCCTGCGCCGCCCGAATCGCAAGTGCATCAGCACGGTCCAAATCGCGTTTGCTAAGCTTGAGCTTCAAGAGTGCGCGTGCCGAAGCCGCATCCAGCGACCGTCTCGCAGGCTGAATCGCACGTTCCCAGATGGCGACGCTGGAGGATGGAGTATCAATTTTCATAGCCGTGAACTAAGTATATCAGTTGGCCGTGGCAACTCAATTTCGGCAACCCCTTATCCCGCTACCAGCGTCATTTCTGAGCGGCGAGAAACTTAAGCACGTCTTCCGCTTGCTTCTCGGTTGATGCCTTTTGGTCGGCCCAGACGAGCTTGGCGTCTTTGAAGAGATACGCTTGGCGCGAGGCAAAACCCATGGTCTTGGGCACCCCGAAGGCATCGACCACTTTGCCGTCGGCGTCTGCTAGGAGTTCGAATGGCAACTTGTATTTCTCCTTAAATGCTTTTTGGGCAGGCACTTTGTCGGTGCTCACGCCATAGATTCTAACACCCTTGTCGGTGAGCGCTGCGTAGGAATCGCGGAGGCTGCACGCCTGCTTGGTGCAGCCCGGCGTGTCGGCCTTTGGATAGAAGTACACGAGCGTGTAGCCCTTGGCACCGGCTTCGGCCAGTTTCACCGGCTGGGCATCCTGGTTCTTTTGCTCCACGGCTGGCAGCGGTGCGCCCACGGCGAGAGGCTTGGCTAGCGCACTGCTGGTGAATAGAGTAACGGTGGCGGCGGTGAGGGTCTTGGCGATACTTTTCATTTCTCCAGAGTTTACACTGGATTTTGGATTGGCAACTCCGATTTGGGTAAGCCGGTGGGCGGCGGCGAATGCCTTGTTTTAGGCTGGATTCCGAGCGGTCAGGCGCAGGGAAATTGTGTCTTGAACCCCGCCCCCGGTTACAACCATGATCTCGCCAGTCCATGCCTAAAGTCGGAGTCGAGCAAGAAATCATCTACGAGGGAATCCCAGCTTCTCCGGGGATTGCCATCGCTCCGGTGCATGTGATCGCCCGCGGATTTTCCGCCCCGGAGATCTATCCGATCAGAGAAGATGAGGTCGAGCGGGAGCAGGAACGGTTCCGGCAGGCGCTTGAAGTCACCAAGCGGCAGTTGATCGAGCTGCAAAGCCGACTGGAAGATCTATCAGGTGATAGTGAGAGCGGGATTTTCGAAGCCCATGTGATGATCCTTGAGGATCGATCCGTGGTGGAAAAAGTGCTGCAAGCGATTTCCCACCGGCAGCAGAATGCGGAGTATGCGTTTTACGCAATTATGCAAAATTTCTTGGAGGCGATGCGGCGCATCCCAGATCCCTATCTGCGCGAGCGGACTGCGGACATCGAAGACGTCGCCCAGCGAGTGTTGCGAAATTTCAGCTTAGAAGGAGATACCCGCCCGCCGGGGCCGGAGGATCAGCATGTGTTAGTGGCTTACGATTTGGCCCCGTCGGACACGGCGTCGATGAACCGCCGCCATGTGTTAGGATTCGCCACCGAGCAAGGTAGTGTGAACTCGCACACCGCGATTCTCTCCCGCGCCTTCGGCATTCCCGCCGTGGTCGGTCTCGACGGCGCGGTGATCGACATCATCGCGCTGACGCCTTCGATCCTGGATGGCTACACCGGCAAACTCATTCTCTACCCGACTGCGGAAACGCTCGAACGCTACCGCAGCCTGACGCTGGCCAAGGAAAAAGTCCGTAGCTCGCTCGACGCGATGCGCGGGGCGGCCACCGAGACCGTCGATGGCCGACCTCTAACGGTCTCGGCTAACATTGAACTCGTCGATGAGTTGGCGCTGGTGAAACGCAGCGGCGCGAAGGGCATCGGTCTCTATCGGACGGAGTTTCTACTGCTCAACGGTGAGGAAATGCCGGACGAGAAACACCAAGCGGAAGTCTATACGCGGGTCGCCCGCGAAATGGCTCCGCACTCCGTGATCATCCGCACTCTCGATGCCGGCGGCGACAAGCTGCCGGTGGAACCACTCACCGATCCTGAGCCGAACCCATTCCTCGGCTGGCGTGGCATCCGCGTTTCGCTGGCGCGGCCGGCGATGTTCCGCGAACAAATCCGGGCAGTCCTACGGGCCAGTGCTTTTGGAAAAGTGGCGGTGATGTTTCCGATGATCTCGGGTCTATCCGAAGTGCGGCGGAGCAAGGACATGGTGCGCCGCTGCATGGATGAGTTAGACAGCGAGGGTGTCGCCTTCGATCACGATCTGCCAGTCGGGATCATGATCGAGGTACCCGCCGCCGCCATTTGCGCGGACTTGTTAGCCCCAGAAGTGGATTTCTTTTCGATCGGCACCAACGATCTGATCCAATACACCGTCGCCGCTGACCGGGTAAATCCGCACGTCGCCGATCTCTATCGGCCCACTCATCCGGCGGTTATCCGCTTGATCAAGCGCACCATCGACGCCGCCACCGACAACGGCATCTGGACCGGGATCTGCGGGGAAATGGCGGGCGACATTCGTCTAACACCACTGCTGCTCGGCCTTGGCGTCGAGGAACTTTCGGTGGGGCCGCAGCAGGTTCCGCGGGTGGGCCAGGCGATTCGCTCGCTCAGCCATGCGGAATGCGCGGCAATGGCAGACGAGGCGCTCCGCAACACTCGCAGCCAAGGAATTCTCGATCTCTCGATGGCGATCGCCCGCAAGCACTACGGGGAGTTGCTAGACTGAGTGGCGCACACGGCAGCCTGTCGATTTCGCATTCTGAGACTGCGGCGATGGCATTATGCGAGCCATCCAAAATCAGTAGGATAGCGGCATGACTACCCACCCGAAACTGAAAGTCCGCCGCGCTGGAGAGCGTGGCCATGCGAACCACGGCTGGCTTGATAGTTGGCACACCTTCTCGTTCGCCGACTACTATGATCCCGCCCACATGGGCTTCCGCTCGCTGCGCGTGATCAATGACGACAAAATCGCCGCAGGCGGCGGTTTCCCTAACCATCCTCACCGCGACATGGAGATATTTTCCTATCTGCTAGCGGGAAGTTTAGCCCACAAGGATTCCATGGGAAACAGCCGCGTCCTCAAGCCCGGGGAAATCCAAATGATGCGGGCGGGCACCGGAGTGCAGCACTCTGAGTTCAATCCATCGTCCACCGAGCCAGCCCATTTACTACAAATCTGGATCACGCCCGAGACCCGCGGCCTGGAGCCGGCTTACACCGATTGGACCCCGTCGCCCGGCCATGAGAATGACGTTAAAACCTTGGTGATTTCCCAAGATGGCCGCGAAGGCTCGGCCCGCATCGCCCAAGACTCGTCGATCTATCTGCTAAAACTCCAGCCGGGAAACCAGGCGCAGCACGAACTAACATCTGCGCGTGGCCTGTGGCTGCACGTTGCCAAGGGATCTATCAGCGTCAACGGCATCGAGCTCGTCGCTGGTGATGCGATCTCGCTTGAAGAACCCGGGGAAATCGAAATCACCGCCATTGTCGCTGCCGAGGCGATTCTCTTTGACCTCAGATAAATCCGCGTAAGTTCTCCAACCTTCCAAACCAAACCACCCATGTCTGATCCACTCCTCCAGCCGCTCCACGCCGGAGCATTCACTTTTCCTAACCGCATGATCATGGCACCGCTCACCCGTTGCCGGGCATCGGCCGGGCGGGTGCCCAATGCCATGATGGCCGACTACTATGTCCAGCGCAGTTCATTCGGCATGATCCTCACTGAAGCCACCTCGATCTCGCCGCAGGGCGTCGGCTATCCTAACACCCCAGGCATCTGGTCCGACGAACAAGTGGCGGGCTGGAAGCTCGTCACCCACGCCGTCCACCAAGCGGGTTGCCAAATCCTACTCCAGCTCTGGCACGTCGGGCGGGTTTCCGATCCGATTTATCTGGATGGCGAACTTCCCGTCGCTCCCAGTGCGATCGCGCCCGCAGGACATGTTAGCCAGATCCGCCCGCTGAAGGACTTCGTCACGCCGCGCGCTTTAGACATCACGGAAATACCGGGGATCGTCGAGGATTACCGCCGCGCGGCTGAGAATGCCAAGGCCGCAGGATTCGATGGAGTCGAGATTCACGGCGCTAACGGCTACCTGCTTGATCAGTTCCTCCAAGACTCTTCTAACAAGCGAACCGACGACTACGGTGGCTCACTCGAGAACCGCGCCCGCTTGCTGTTGGAAGTGGCTGATGCCGTGATCTCCGTCTGGGGCGCGGACCGGGTGGGTGTCCATCTAGCACCTCGCGGCGATGCTCACGACGTGGGGGATTCCGACATTTCCTCGGTGTTTCACCACGCCGCCCGTGAGCTTGGAAAACGCAAGATCGCCTTCATCTGTGCCCGCGAATCTTACGATAAGTCGGCGCTCGGGCCATCCCTCAAGCAAGCGTTCGGCGGGGTTTACATCGCTAACGAAAGCTTCACCGCCGACGCCGCGCGAGAGGCGATCCGCACAGGCACTGCCGATGCCGTGGCCTTTGGGAAACCTGCCATCGCCAATCCCGACCTCGTCGAGCGCTTCCGCACCGGCGCACCGCTCAACGAGCCCGAGCCATCCACCTTTTATGGCGATGGCCCTCACGGCTACACCGACTATCCATTTCTCGAAACCGCATCCGTCTAACTATCATGAAACAACCCCGCATCCTCGTCGTCGGCGGCAGCCTCCGCGCCGAATCCTACAACCAAAAACTCGCCGCCATCGCCGCCGCCGGAGCACGCGAGGCCGGCGCAGAAGTCACCCTGATCTCGCTCCGTGATTACCGCATGCCGATCTTCGATGAAGACCTCGAAGCGGCGGAAGGGAAATCTGAAGCCGCGAAAAAGCTGAAAGAATTATTCCTCAATGCGGAGGGTTTCATCATCGCCTCGCCGGAATATAACAGCGGCATCACCGCCGCGTTGAAGAACGCGATCGACTGGGTTTCACGCGCCGATTCCGAAGACGAAGCACCGCTGTTAGCGTTCAAAGGCAAGACCGCCGCGATCCTCTCGGCTTCGCCCGGCGGCTACGGCGGATCGCGCAGTCTGGCCCAGCTCAGGCCGTTGTTAGAAAACATCAGCGTCACCGTGCTGCCGGATCAGGTCTCCATTCCGAAAGCTTATGAAGCATTCGACACTGAGGGAAATCTAACCGATCCAGCCCAGCAAGCAGCGGTCAAGACCCTCACTGCGAGCTTGGTCGCGAAACTCGCATGACCGGCATGAAAACACACAGCAAAACTGTCGGCTACCTGTTGTGGATCTTTGGTTTCACCGGCGCCCACCGGTTCTACTATGGCAAACCGATCAGCGGGACGATCTGGTTCTTCACCGCCGGTCTGCTAGGCGTCGGTTGGCTCATCGACCTGTTCCTAATTCCCGGGATGGACCGTCAGGCGGACGCTCGTTTCGCCGCCGGTCGCTACGACTACTCGGTCGCGTGGATCCTCCAGACCTTCCTCGGGGTGTTCGGCATTCACCGCTTCTATCAGGGGAAAATCATCACTGGCCTGATCTGGCTTCTAACTGGCGGACTGTTCCTCGTCGGCTGGCTCTATGACTACTGGACGCTCAATCAGCAGGTGGACGAACTGAACCGTTAGGGGGCATGGACGTCTCGTCCATGCGAAGGGAGGAGACCTCCCTTCCCCTTACGTTGCACAAGCTCCAACAACGCCGCCGGATCATGCGCGATCACCTCCGCGCCCGCCGCCACCAGTCGCTCCCTGTCATGAAATCCCCAAGTCACGGCGATGGCCCTCATCCCGGCGTTGCGCGCGGTTTCCAGATCCATGGTGGAATCGCCGATGACGATGCAGTTTTGCGGGCGGAGGTCGAGGCTGGTGGAAATTTCTAGCGCCCCGGCGGGATCGGGCTTGTGGGGAACTCCGCTGCGCTGGCCTAACACTACGGCGAATCGGATCGTTGGAAACAGTCGGGAGATGATCGCTGCTGTGAATGAATGCAGCTTGTTAGAAAGCACGGCGAGTGGGTAGCTGCGGGCTTGCACGGATTCCAACAGGTCGGTGATTCCCGCGTAAACCAACGTGCCGGCGGGCCAAGTTAGATCGTAGTCGGTCTTGAACGCATGCTCGACTTGTTGCAGGAGTGCTTCGTCCGCATCCGGCGGCGCGGCCCGCTGGATCAGGATGCGCGAGCCATTGCCGATGAACCCTCTAACCGCCGCTTCCGGGTGGTTGGGCAAACCGGATGCGGCCAATGCACGATTTAAAGAAGCCGCGATGCCTTGCAGCGAGTCCACCAAAGTTCCATCCAGATCGAAAATTAACGCGTGCTTCACCTGCCGAAACTGGCGCGAGCGGAGCCGCTGGGGAAGCGGTTAGAATCCAATCAAGCTGACCAGTTCTTTGTCACTGAAGTCATCGAGCTGGTCCACAGCGGCGATCAGCGTTTCGGTCTCCGCGATGTCTTGGATGGCGACGGCTTGCGGTGAATTCAAAGCAGCGGTCTGCTGAAGGGAAGGCGGTGTGGGTC
>JAYVEJ010000601.1:0-3517 GCA_043748885.1 Luteolibacter sp.
TTTCATCTGACAAAGAAGGGCGAGCGGCGTCTTTAAAATAATTTGAAAATCGATTATTGGGGTAAGACGATCCACATAGTTATTGTCCATTTCGACCATTTCACTGAATGTCGTGAACTCAGTCCGATTCACCTGCCACAACCCAGTTAGCCCAGGCTGCACCGCAAAGCGGTGACGTTGATGGGCATCATAAAGTTTAGACTCGATTTGTAAGCAAGGGCGGGGACCGACCAAGCTCATTTCGCCCCGCAAGACATTGATAAATTGGGGTAGTTCATCAAGGCCGGAGGTGCGAATCAAACAGCCACCTTTAATCAATCGTGAATCACCGGTGACGTCCAACTTAATCATTGGCTTGTTGGATTTGATCAAGTGCTCAACGTGGGCTTCATGGATATTTGTAGCCGCGGTTGGACTCATGCTACGAAACTTGTAGATGGTGAAAGGCTTGCCCCCTCTACCGATTCGCGTTTGCCGAAAGAGAACAGCTCCTGGTGATACCAACTGTATCCAGCAATAGACGAGCACCGCTAACAGCGCCACGAAGGGCAAGATCAGTAGAACTAGGAAAATGTCTGACCCGCGCTTCCAAGCGGGGATCGGGAAACATTCGTCGATGTCTGAATCTTGGCTGCAATGAGTTTTATTCTCGGTTCCGGGCGGCAAAACTCTGCGTGGGCCAATCGATCTTTTTCGAAAAGGCCGACTGAGCGAAAGTTGCTCCGGGTGGAATTGGAGAAGTGAATGACGAGAACGGCGTCTGGATGTAGGAATCACGGGGGGGTGGGGGGCGGGGGGGGGAATTGAGAATGCAGGTTGGAAATTTAACGCTTCACTTTCTCTGAAGCGGGGTTTGGGGTTTCACGATCGTATTTTGTTAAGATTATCTATTTTTGATTCGGCTTGCATTGAACGCTGAATTTTTTCTGAAGATCATTTCAGACCAGACTTGGTCATGTGGAGCTAAGAGGGGGCAGAAACTTACGCATCAAATGACTGGGGAGTCTGTCGACCAGTTGCTTCTGGCTGACGTTTAACGTTCCGGTTCTCTACCAATTGTTCAGGGGGGGTGCAAGTGGAATTTGAGAATCCACGTTCGGAAAACAGCACGTTAGTGATGAAATCAGATCTTAAATAATAACGACATTTGAACCAAAATTGTTTTTAAACGTGGACTTCATGATAAGACACTTATTGAAACAGGTGGAGTTGCTACCGCCCTTGGTCGATTAGGGCTGGAAAGCGCTAAAACCAAAAGGGGGAAGAAGTCTGGACCGCGAGCGAAGAGCTTTAATTTTCTTCGATTGAATGCGAGTCCGGTACATTTCGACCTACTTCTGGGAAGTGGATCGATTGTTCAAAGACAAAAGCTAAGGCGATTTTTAGCAGTTCTTGGACTGCAATCAATCAATATTTCAGGATTATTAACGTTAGAGATGGTTGTTGGTTTGTCAGTGGTGCGCTGAGATGGAGTCTTGTTTTGCTGGGTGCGCTGGATCAAGGTTTCAACTCAGGCATACGGCTCGGAATATGTCTGAAAATCATCATTCCGTAACTACGTGATTGCGTAATATTAATGTTGAAAACGGAGTTAAACTCTCCAAACAACCTTTATCGGGATGAGCCGCTCCTGGCAAATTTGATAGGCATGTGCTCGCACAGGAACGATTTGACTCACCTTAGAACCCAATGTTGAGTCCGGCGTTAAGCTGGACCTGCGACCAGTCCTTTTGTCCACTGTTCAGAGTGTAGCTGAGCGAAGTGCTAAATCCGAGGCGGTCTGAGAAGATTGGCCGGACATAGGTGAGAACCGCGCTCGTGTTTTGTGCTGCATTTTGGGTAGTCCCCACAACGCCAACTTGGTCGAAGTTGGAAAAAGCCATATCCAATCCCATCGAGATTGAACCTATCAGCAGGCTGCGATTTAATGACGAAGAAACCGACCAACTATTAATCACGTAGTTCGTCTGCGTTGGCGAAGGGACAACTCCTGACTGGATTGAGCCGCTCCACGACCACAGTTCGTTGATTTTATAGGATGCGCTGAGACTTCCGGTGAAATTAAGTTTGGCAGCTTCGGAATCCCGGGAGTTTTGCGAGAATTGCAGCCCGAATGAACCCGCTAACCGAAGTCTTTCAGCCGCCTTGTAGCTGGCCTGCATGGCGAAGCCCCAAGCATCACGTGCTCCGGTGTTGTCTGATTGGCTTGTCGAGTAACTGAGACTGGGACCAAAATTGAAAAGCTCGGTTGCAGCCCAAAACCCTCCCACACTTGCCGAGTAATTGCTGAATCCAATGATCGAACTTTGTCCGTAATCAACCAAGGATGGTGCCCAATTGGCAAATACCGACGTCCGTGGAGCGAGCTGATACGTTCCAGAGATTCCGAAACTAAGTTGCGATCCGGTGACAAATCCTCCGGCAAATCGGTCAACGCCGGATTGCTGCACATAACCCCCATAAGCACTGATCACCGTTCTCGATCCCGAAATGACCAATGAGGCGTATCCCGATTGATCAACTCCATTGAGATTGGAGTTGTTCAGGTAGCTCACCGCTGTGGGTGAATAGCTCGCGTTGAATAGGATTTTTGCGTCGCCATCTGGATCCGTCGAGTAGCCGAGACTGGGCGAAATTTTGGTGTAACCTTCGCTCTGCGGGTCACCTTCCGATTGGAAGAAATTGGAGTTGTAAGTGGACTGAAGGCTGACTCCGCCGCCGATTCCTCCTTTGAAACCTTTCCCGGCATTGATTTCCAGAGGTTTCCCGAAGGGTAACGGGCCGTTGACTCCAAACGGGTTTGAATTCGCAAATCGAATCGTGAAGTCCTGAGCGTGAGTTAAGCAACACGCTAGGATGGAAACAAAAGCGGCGAAAATCGCAACTTTCCTTGAGGAATACCGAGTGCAGGCAAACATTCTAAGAAATCTTAAATAGCGGGGGATTTCTAAAGGGCGGCATACTCTGTGTCAATCCCATTACCCGACATCCATTACCGAACCCGGCGGATTTTTGCACGGGTCCATGGGTGCCGGGAGGTGGCGAAAGCGAGGCGATGGTTGAATCGATTCATGGCGGCGAGACCATCGTCGCGGACCGTTACTACGGCCTCGAATACGGCTTCCTTGAAGAACTCCGTAAAATGGGAGTGGCGTTTGTCATCCGCCTCCGCAGCAACCCGCTGATAGAAATCATCGATGAGATGCCCCTCGCCGCCGCCGACGGCGGCGTGGGAATCAACTGCCAAGAGGTGGTTAGACTCGGAGTCGAATGGCGGGCGAACCCGTGCGCCTCATCCGCTACACCATGGATGGCCAAGAGATCCTCATCCTCACCGACTTGAATCTCGAAACGATACTCATCGCCCTCATTTACCGTTACCGCTGGCAGGCTGAATGCCGAACACTACTGCCCCTCTAAGGTGCTATTTTTTAAGACGTGAAGATGTCGCTATTCTAGACAATACCGATTTCCGATGAAGGCACCTACCGAAGCCATCGCCCCGATCCGGCAAGCC
>JAYVEJ010000602.1:0-3514 GCA_043748885.1 Luteolibacter sp.
GGCCGCCGCCAAGACTGGCGAGCTGAAGCATGTGTTCGTCGAGGTTTTCGACCACACCGATCCGGCGCTTGAATTGCTCCGCAAACTCGATCCCGGCCATGGCATCAATACGTGCGACGGTCGCAGCTACACCCAGGTCACTGCCGACGGCCTGGGCGACATCGCCCGCCGCCTCAACAACCTCGCCGCCCGCGGAATCCTCAACGCCTGAGTCGGTCATGCCCATTGTCCACGGCGAAGCGTCGTTCCACCTAACGACGCCTGAACTCGATCTCGACATCACCGCTCGCGGTGGCCATCTCGCGCCGGTGGTGTTCCACCTAACGGGTCGCGACGTTTCGCCCTACGCGCTTGCACCGTGGGAGCCAGCGGAGTTTCCAGAACTCCCGCCGCTGTTGTCCGTGCTGCGCGGAGATTTCCTATGCTTCCCCTTCGGCGGACAAACGAATGGCCCACCGCACGGCGAGACGGCGAACGCTGAGTGGACGCTGCTAGATTCTGATAGCCGCGCACTGCGGTTGCGGATTGAGACAGCCGACACGGCTGCTGCGGTGGTGAAAACGATCGCGACGCGCGAGGGGCATCAGGCGATTTACCACGAGCATGAGATTTCTGGAGCTGAGGGAGATTTCAGTTATGGAAACCACCCGATCTTGGATTTGTCAGGCGCAGGGCGGGTGACGACGAGTCCGTTTCATTGGGCCTCGGTGTTTCCCGGGCCGTTCTCGAATCCGGCTGATGGAGAAACTCAGGCATTGGCGGAAGGAGCAGTTTTCACGGATCTGCGCGAAGTCAGACTTGGCGCTGGCGGGACCACGGATCTCACGCACTACCCGAGCCGCGCTGGAAATGACGATCTGGTGATGGTCGCGCACCTGCCTGCCACGGGCGATCAGCCGTTTGCCTGGTCGGCGGCGGTGCTCGATGGCTATCTCTGGTTTTCCCTGAAAAACCCGGCAGATTTCCCGGCGACTCTTCTATGGTTTTCTAACGGAGGGCGCAGTGCTCCCCCTTGGAACGGTCGCCACCTCGGGCGGATCGGCATCGAAGACGTGTGCGCACATTTCAGCGATGGCGTGGACAAGTCGCGGCTGGATTTACTGAGGAAACACGGCGTAGCGACGACCCGGAGTTTCCGCAAAGATCAGCCCGTCACGCTGCGAAGCATCCACGCGGTGGCGCTCGTCCCCGCTGATTTCGGCGCCGTGTGCCGCATCGTCCCTGCGGGTGAAACCGCGGTGGCCATCACGGGCGAATCCGGCCCACCCATCGTCATCCCGCTGGAATGGCGGTTTGTCAGTTGACCCTCTAACATTGCAACTTCCTCCGAACTTTCCCGTATTCATCTGCCCCGATTCCCCATGAGCAATCCACTCACCACGGCCGACCTAGCCACCACCTCGACGAACCTCAAAGCCCTGATAGACGGGCATCTCGAAGACACCGGCGGACTGCTCCGGCTATCGCCGACATGGGTGCCCCGCTCGTTTCTGCAACCCGGTCTGCGGATCAAACTCCACCCAGACGACACCTACGCTTACGGCCTCAACCGCGGCGGCATCGACGAGCGCTGGTTCGGCTCGACCACTGTAACAGCCAACGAAGGCCGCGCGGCTGACGAGGGACTTTCCTATGTCATCGTCGGCAACGAACGCTTCACATTGCGCGATGCGATCGCCGAGTCCGGCGCGGAGATTATCGGCAAAACGTTGTGGGATAAATATAACAAGTGGCCGGTTTACTCGAAGTTCTTCGATAACATGGGACCAATCCCTCACCACATGCATCAGAGCGCCGCGCAAGCCGCGCTGGTCGGCCAAGAGGGCAAGCCGGAGAGTTACTATTTTCCGCCACAGCATAACAACGTCGGCAACAATTTCCCCTACACCTTCATGGGCTTCGAGCCCGGCACCACCCGCGATCAAGTCCGCAAGTGCATTGCGAACTGGAACAAAGGCGAGAACGGCATCCTCGATCTATCAAAAGCCTATCGGCTAAAAATAGGCACCGGCTGGTTGATCGATCCCTGCATCCTTCACGCCCCCGGCTCGCTCTGCACTTACGAACCGCAGTGGGGTTCCGACGTTTTCGGGATGTATCAAAACCTTGTGGAAGGCCGCGAAGTGCCATGGTCGCTGCTCGTCAAAGATATGCCGTTAGACAAGCATCAAGACATCGACTTCATCAT
The DNA here is from genome assembly GCA_043748885.1 of Luteolibacter sp. Classification (GTDB taxonomy): domain Bacteria; phylum Verrucomicrobiota; class Verrucomicrobiia; order Verrucomicrobiales; family Akkermansiaceae; genus Luteolibacter. The sequence continues at coordinate 2,189 of JAYVEJ010000602.1, forward strand.
CGATCAACTCGACTGGGAGAAAAACGTGGACCCTAACTTCAAGGCCAACCATTACCTCGAGCCGGTCACCGCCTCGAAGGGCGAAGGCTATCAGGACAAGTGGATCGTCTATGGCAAAGTCGATGGTTTTCAATATTTCACCGCCAAGGAAATCACCGTCGAGCCGGGGCAAACCGTTACGCTCAAAGACAACGGAGCCTACTCACTCATCGTCGTCCAAGGCGAAGGCCAAGCGAACAAACTCCGCTTGAATTGCCCGAAGCTCCTCCGCTTCAACGAGCTCTCCAATGACGAATTCTTCTGCACCGAGTCCGCCGCCCGACAAGGCGTCACCTTCAAGAACAACTCGCTAACAGAGCCGCTGGTCGCGCTCCGCTACTTCGGTCCCGAGGTGAATCCCGAAGCCCCCGTCATGGGTGCCTATAAAGAAAATAAGTAATGACCGCTTTCTTTCCATTCGTTCATCTTCGAAGAAGCCTTCAAAAACATTGATGACGTCCTCCACAAGGACGCCGGATGCCCCAGCGAGCTGGACTGCGCCCCGCAGACTTCCAAGGAAATGGAAATCAAGCTCACCGACGTCGGCCGGGCCAGTCTGAAGGAATTGCTCCGGGATTACCTCGACTACCTCCGCGTGCGGGACCACGCCCTCTGGGACAAGGATTCCAAGGAGGCGCGCTTCGTCCGGCGGCTGGGGTGCATGACACCGCAGACCTTCGAACTCTATCGTGAGTTTGTGGAGACCCGTCCGCCCGAGGGCATCGCTAACATCGCGATTTGCCTGATTCATCAGGCCAACTACCTCATCGACGAGTAGCTCAAGACCTTGGAGAAGAAGTTCATCGAACAAGGTGACCTGCGCGAGCGCATGACCCGCGTGAGGCTCGCAAACCGCGACAACCTGGGGAGAAAATAAGGATTTTTTTACAGAGTGAGACTGGCAGGAGCTATGGGAAGAATGGGAATCAGGAGAATGATGGGACTGCCGAAAAACATCATTCTGGATCACACTCCACGACAATTTTTCCTAGCACCCTTTGTCTGAGAACCCGTTCGAAGAACTCCGCGATGTCTGTGGCGTAGCGGACGGAAGACTTCAAGAGACGGTGGAGACTTTCGAAGCCTTGTCGGAACACGCTTTTCGCGCGGTGCCCATGCTTTTTGAGCTTCACCCCGTGCTTTTTCTCCTGCTCTCGCCCCCCAGCGATAGCAAAGCGCACACAGCGCGAAAAACCGTTGGAACCGCCGATAGACCGACAGGCTTTTCGCGACCGATGCCGAGTTCTGAGAGCGCCTGATATTTCCGACAGTGAACCGCCAACGCCC
>JAYVEJ010000603.1:0-3510 GCA_043748885.1 Luteolibacter sp.
GACCGAGGGCGAGGCCCATCTCTGCAACGAGCCGGATCTCTGCATTGAGATGGAAACCGGCACCGGGAAAACCCTCGTCTATCGCCGCACCATCTACGAGCTTTGCGAAGCCTACGGGTTCACCAAGTTCATCATCCTCGTTCCTTCAGTGCCGATCCGTGAGGGCGTGCTCGACACCATCGAATCCTTCGCACCCCAGCTCCACCGAATCTACGGCCCGCGCCTCCACGCCTTCGAATACGACAGCAAGAAGCTCACCGAGGTGAAACGCTTCATCAGCGGCACCGACCTCCAGGTCATGGTGATGACCACCCAGTCGTTCAATTCCGACGACAACATCATCAACCAACCCGGTCGCGACGACTCCCCGGACGGACTTTCCTACTGGCAGGCGCTTGCCCAAGTCCGCCCCATCCTCATCATGGACGAGCCGCAGGAGGGCATGGACACGCCGAACATCACGCCCCGCATCGAGGCGTTGAATTCCGTCGCCCGCCTCCGTTACTCCGCCACCCACAAGCTCACGCGGAATTTGCTCTACCGCCTCTCGCCCTTCGAGGCCTACAACGAGCACCTCGTCAAAAAGATCGAAGTCCTCTCCGTGGCCGAGAAAAACGACGAGGCTACCATGAAGCTGGAGCTTCTCGAAATCCAAGTGGGCAAGGCCGATCCGAAGGCAAAGCTCATGGCATGGTGCAAGACCGCCTCCGGTTTCAAATACAAGGAAACCAAATGGCTGGACGCCGCCAAGACCCGCAGCCTCGAAGATGCCACGGGAAATCCCTCCTATCGCCAGTTCAATATCGAGCGCATTCACGCTCGCGGCCTGCGCACTCCCGGCGTGGAGCATGTGAAATTCACCAATGGCGTGGAACTCACCAAACGCGCCAGCACCGGAGACTTCGCCGGCATCTTCCGCCAGCAGCTCTACTGGCTTTGCTTCCGGCACTTCCAGAAAACCGATCGACTGCGTCCGCTCGGCATCAAGCCGCTCTCGTTGATCTTCATCGACCGCGTCGCCAGCTACACCCAGCCGGACGGCTTGATCCGCACGCTCTTCCACGAGGAGTTTCCGAAAGCCTACCGCGACCATTACGGCGAGGACGCGCCGCCCGGCCGCGTCGCGGAGGTCCAAAGCTACTACTTCGCCAAGTCCGGCAGCGGCGAATTCACGGACAACGAAAACTCCATGGCCAAGCAGAAGGAAATCTACGACGAGATCCTTCGCGACAAGGAAGCGTTGCTTTCCTTCGGCAATCCACGCCAGTTCATCTTTTCCCACTCCGCCCTCGGCGTCGGCTGGGATAATCCGAATGTCTTCAACATCGCCACGCTCAACCAGACCTTCTCGGACATCAAGAAGCGCCAGGAAATCGGCCGCGGCCTGCGCATCTGCCGGAATCAGGAGGGAAAACGCGTTTACGATCCGGAAGGCGTGGCGGAAGGCGAGGAAATCAACCAACTCACCGTAATCCCGAACGAGACCTACGAGACCTTCGTCGCCCAATATCAGTCCGAGATCGGTGCCTCCATCAAGCCGCGCCACACCCACAAGGGAAATCCCAAGAACGAGAAGATCGTCCGCCTGTGCAAGGAGCAGTTCGACAGCGACCGCTTCAAGAAATTCTGGAAGCGCCTCGGCCAGCGCACCGACTACACCGTCCATTTCGATGAAGAGGCGCTCGTCACCGCCTGCATCGAAGCCCTCAACAAGATCGAAGTGCCGCGCTACGAGGCGGAGATCGTTTCCACCCGCATCAATGAATTCACCAAGGCTGGCGAGCGCGCCACCTGGCTAGGCACGGATACCCAGAAGCTGGAGGCCCACTTCACCCCGATGGACCTCATCGAGGAGCTATCCGAAAACACCCAGCTCGCCTATCCCACGCTCATCCGGATTCTAGCAGCCGTCGAAAATCACGATCAGCTCGTCCGCAATCCGCCGCGCTATCTTCACGAGGCCACCCGCAGCATCACCCGCATCAAGATCGAGGAAATGGTCCGCACCATCGACTACCGCCCCACCGGCGCGGAGTTCGGTCTCGATCTCTTCAAGGACGTGATTCCCACCTACCGCGAGGTGGTGCCCACGCCGAACCACGGCATCTACGATCACGCCATCATCGATTCCGGCTCCAGTTACGAAAGCACCTTCGCCAAGCAGTCAGAAATCGATCCGCGCGTCGTCTGCATCCTGAAACCCCCGGATTGGTATAAAATTCCCACGCCCAACGGCAACTACACTCCCGACTTCGGCCTCGTTGTCCGCCACAAGGATCTCCGGAGCGGAGCCGAAGTGGAAATCCACCTCGTCGTCGAAACCAAATCCACCAGCGTTCTTGAGGAACTCGATCCCGACGAGCAGATCAAAATCAAGTGCGCCATCCGCCACTTCCATGCGCTTGGCATCGGCATCAATGAACCGCTGCTATTTCAAGCCCCGGTGGACCGTCTTTCCAGCGTCGTCCACGAAGACCCGCCGCCCTACGGTGGCGATCCGGGGAAAATGGGCTTCTACGCCCCCAAGATGAACCTTAGCGAAACACTCGACCAAGCCTTGGCTCAGAAATGACTTCCTTCCGGTAAAGCAGTCTTTCAGGACGGAAAACTTTGCAAACCGTCAAAATTCTGACAAATTCCCGTTGAAATGATCCTTCGTTACACTGCTGAGAACTTCTTTTCATTCAAAGATGAGGTGGTCGTGGACTTCTCCGTCGGCCCTCAAGCTCGCATCCGGCCAGGTCTGATCGAATCAGATCAAGGAAACCGTGTGAACGCCGTCTTGGGCGTTTTTGGCGCGAATGCTTCCGGTAAAACCAATCTCCTCAAGCCTCTGGGGTTTCTTGCCTGGTTCATCCTTGAATCTGCCACCACCAAGCCGGGATCTCCCATACTTTACGAAACCTTTGCCTTCCAGCCCGGCCCATCTGACTCGCCGACACGACTGGAGCTTGAATTTGAATTCGGCGGCGGGATTTACCGCTACGAACTTGAACTTCTCGGCAACCTCGTCCTCCGCGAAGCCCTCTTCCGCAAGAAAACCCGCTTTTCATTTCTTTTTGAGCGTGTCTGGAACGTGGCCAGCGGCGAGTATGAATTCAAATCGCAGGACATCGGTTCCGCAGCTTCCGTGCCGCTGCGGCAGAATGCGTCTTGGCTCTCTGCGGCACTCCTCCATGAGCACGAACTTGCCGTTCAGCTTCAACCGTTCTTCGAATCAATTCACGGCAATCTCGGACCGGACGGTCGTCTGCCTACCCATGATGCGGAAATCGTCAATCTGTTGGATGCTGCGGATTTCTTCGATGACTCGCCTGCCCTGCTTGCGAAAGTATCGTCCCTCCTCGCAAATTTCGATCTGGGACTATCGGGCGTCCATGTGCAGAAATCCAAAACCATGGCACCCGACGGAAAGGAACGTGAATTCATTTTTCCTGTGGGAATCCATCAGGTGAATGGCCACCAATATTTGCGCGTCCTCATGCAGGAATCACGTGGCACTCAGGCTCT
>JAYVEJ010000604.1:0-9117 GCA_043748885.1 Luteolibacter sp.
CTGTCTATCAGCATCGTTTCCCTCGCCGCCCAATACCCGCCGGAGCAAGTCGAGTTCGTGATCCTCGATCCCCACGCTTATGACAATGGCGCGGATGGATTTTTCCAAAAGCTCGCCGCCGTCTTGCCGCACAAGATCCGCATCGGTGGCCCGGCTGAGACGCCTGCGTTGCTAGCAGAGTTGGCGAAAGAGTTAGAAGCCCGTGGCCCATCGTCTGGCCGCGATGCGCCCGAGGTTTTCCTCATCGTCCACGACCTCCAGCGCTTCAAATCGCTGCGCCCCGACGACGAATTCCGGTTCTCGATGGACGACGACGCCTCCGCCGGTGCCAGCCCATCACAAGCGTTTGCCAATCTACTAGGCGAAGGCGGCCCCGTCGGCATGCATGTGTTAGCCGCCACCGACACTTGGAACAACGTCAGCCGCTGGATTCCCCGCAAGTTGATGGCCGAGTTCGAAATGCGGGTGCTGTTCCAAATGAGCGCCAACGATTCCTCAAATCTAATCGACTCGCCCGCCGCCACCACCCTCGGCTTGCACCGCGCGTTATTTCATAACGAGCACTACGGCACCCTCGAAACCTTCCGCCCGTATGCCATGCCGGATGGGACGTGGTTGGATGAAATTGCAGGCGGGCTTGCCAGAGTCATTCCACTCCCGCAGCTTGCGCCGTGAGAATTTATCAGGACGAGATCTATCAAAAGGGCGCGAAATACCTCCGCATCGTGCGGCTCGACCGCTACGAGGTGGAATTTAAAACGATGGAGGGCAATCCTAAGGGCGAGGGAGCGGTGGCGGTGCTGCCGAAGAAAGAGTTCTGCCGCTTGCTCAAAGGCATGACGCTGATGCCCCCGGTGAAAAAGGAAGTGCAGGAAGAGTGACTCAGCTTGAGGACCGAGAGCGGGAGCTTTGGTTCAGTGAGCTTTTCCAACCCGCCGGATGACCCCGAATACGCTTCGATTCTTGAAGAACTCACCGCCCGGCCATTAGATTTTCGGCGATTCAGGCTCTCTTGGGACGAAATCATAGCTTAGCTCCTGGCTCGCTTTTCGGGGTTCGCCTCATTATGGCTTGTCAGAACAAGCTGAACCAACTGCGATTCACCTTGGTATAAATCTCGGTGTTAGAGCGCTGCATCAGTTGGCGAGACCACTCGTCGCAGATGTCTTCGTTGGGCTTGGCGAAGGGCTGTTTTTCGTCGGGAATGACTTTGATCTCCGGGCCCCGGCGATCAGCGGCGGTGGTGACGAGTGCACCGGTTGCGGCATCTCGGGTGCGCGATTCGAAGGCGCATTTCGGTGGACCCGTGACGGCGCTGATCACGCCGCCGGGAGAGATGTCTGGACCGTTAGTGGCGGGGATCTGCTGATCGAAACGAACTTCTGTCAATGCCACTTCGAGGATCAAGGTGCCGGGCTGGGCGGTGCTTCCAGTTTTGTAAAACATGCAGAGCGGCGAGGAAAATGCTTTGGCCAGCGACTTGTCCCAGTGGCGTGCCAGGGCGGTGCACTTTCTCAGGTAGGCCCGCTTGTTAGGAATGGTGGCGCTCTTGCTTTCTTCCCACTTTTCGCTGCGGAGGTAAGCGGTGGTGACGGGGCGGATGACGATGTTTTTATATTTCGTCGTGTCCACTTTCGGATTGAGCCACGAGTGCTCGAAGGGTAAGCGGGCGGAGTGCTGGGAAATGTCGGTGCCCGTCGATTTCATGAACTTGGTGGGTTCCGGGCGGGTGACGGCTTGTTCCACACCGCAACTGCCGAGGCCGAGGGCGAGCAGAACGGAGACGGCAAGTAAGGGCAGAGCGGCGGGCTTCATGATGCGGAAGATTATCTCATCTCGTCGTCCTCGTCGATGGTGTGGGTGAGGATGAACTGGAGGTCGTCGAGGCCGAGGTTGGAAGCGAAGCCTTCATCGCCGAGCACGTTGGTGACGAGCTGGGTTTTTTGATGTTGGAGGATGCGGATTTTTTCCTCGACGGTGTCTCTTGTTAGGAGTCGATAGGCGATCACTTTGTTCTTCTGGCCGATGCGGTGGGTCCGGTCGATGGCTTGGTTTTCCACAGCCGGGTTCCACCATGGATCGTAGAGGATGACGTAGGAGGCGGAGGTTAGGTTGAGGCCGGCACCACCCGCTTTGAGCGAGAGCATGAAGACCGATGGATCCTTGGTGGTTTGGAACTTTTCGATCTCACCTTTGCGGTCTTTGGTCTGGCCGGTGAGGTAGTTGTAAGGACGATTTCCCAACTCAAGGCGGGCCTTGATGAGGTCGAGCATCGAGACGAACTGCGAGAAGACGAGCACCTTGTGGCCTTCTTCGTGAAGCTGGTCTAGCAGATAGAACAGCGACTCCATTTTCGCGGACTCTTCCTTGAGATACTTCGGGTCGATGAGTCCGGGATGACAGCAGATTTGCCGCAGGCGCATGAGTCCTTGGAGAATGGCGAAGGAGTTCTTCTTCACCGCCTCGTCGGAATCGAGACCTAGCAGGGCTTTCTGGATGCGCTTGAGTTCGTTCTTGTAGAGTTCGAGCTGGATGCCCTCCATTTTCGAGTAAACCTCTTCTTCGGTCCGCGGCGGCAAGTCTTGGGCGACTTGGAGTTTGGTGCGGCGCAGGAGGAACGGGCGGAGACGCGAGGCGAGACGGGTCTGGCTGAGCGGGTCCTTGCGTTTATCGAAGCGTTTCTTGAAATAGGCGCGACTGCCGAGGACGCCGGGCATCGCGAAGGCCATCAACGACCACATGTCGAGCAGGCGGTTCTCGATCGGCGTGCCAGTTAGGACTAGGCGGTTTTGGGAATCCAGCTCGCGGGCGCACTTGGCGGCCTTGGAGTCCGGGTTCTTGATTTGCTGGCCTTCGTCAAGGATGGTGGTGAGCCATTTGATGCCGTTAAGTTCCTCGCCGCAGACGCGGAGTTGGGCGTAGTTGAGAACGAGGATGTCGATGTTGTTCTGGATGTGCGGAACGTCGATGTCGTCGCGATTTTTGAGGATTTTAACGCGGAGCTGCGGGGTGAATTTCCCAGCCTCGCTGAACCAAACGTCGAGCACCGACTTGGGACACACGACGAGCGCGGGCTTTTTCATGCCGCCGGTTTTCGCGTGTTCGTCGAATAGCCAGAGCAGATAGCAGAGCGACTGGATGGTTTTTCCGAGCCCCATGTCGTCGGCGAGGATGCCGCCGAAATTGTTGACGCAGAGGTAGGCGAGGAAATGGAAACCATCGATCTGATAGGGCCGGAGGGTGGCGTTGAGCGCCTCGGGCAGGGGAGGGGTGACTTCGAGTTTGATGTCGCCGGCGCGGTTCTTGATGCGCTCCCAGGCTTTTGGATCGAAGACCTCGGCGGCCTTGGGATCGGAAAGCTGGAGGGCGTGCATGCGGTGGGTCTCGCCGGAGAGGTCGAAGGGATCGAGGCCGAGGCGAGTGACGGCCTCGCGCTGGTCGGCGTCGAGCTTGATTTCCAAGCGCATCCAAGTGCCGTCGTCCATCCGGACGTAGCCACCGCGGGCGGCGACGAGCTGGCGGATCTGCGCTTTGGAGAGATTGGCACCTTGGACGTCGATGACGATCCGCAGGTCGAACCAGTCGATGTCTTGGCCGACGACTTCGAAGCGGACGGCGGCGGTGACCGGGTCGGCGAGGATCGAACGCAGGCGGAGGTCGATGTCGAGTTCGATGTTCTTGGGCATCGCCTTGATCCATTCCGCGAATTTCTCGGGGAATTGTTTGGTGATGCGGGATTTGAACGCTAACAGCTTTTCGTCGTAGCTGAGGCCCATTTCATCGAGGATGGCGGGGACCGGGTAGAGATCCTCGCGGGCGAAACGGAGAAGCTGCTTGCCCTTGACCGGTTGTTGCTCGGCGAGTTCCCAGCCTTCCTTGGTGAGGCGCTCGGTGCGGCGGCCCTTGGTTTCGATGGCATTGACGTCGATGACCAAATGCTCGGTTTCGGCGGCGGTTAGACCGGCGATGAGCTTCATTTCAAACCGCGGCTTGAGTTCGAGATCGACGACGCGCTTCTTGAGTGACTCGGGCAGCGACGCGCCGATTTTGCGAAGGAATTCGACGCCTTCGAGCGAGTCGATGACGCGCACCGGAATCAGATAGCGCGGCATGACGTCGGTTTCCTCCAGCCAACGCGGCGGGCCGGGGAACACGGTTTCGTCCGACTGATAGAGTTCCTTGCGCCCGGGCAGCAGGCGGACCGAGTGGGAAACATTTTCACCGGTGGCGGTGACGAGTTGGAGGGCGAAGCTTTTAGCGTCGTAGGGATCGTCCTCGCAGACCCAAGAAAGTCGCTCGTCGGAGACTTTGAATTCCTTTTCGTCGAGGTTGACGATGTAGCCGGTGAGTGCCGGCTGGCGGAAGACCCGGTTCATGAACCGGCAGGATTCCTCCTGGTCGAAGTCGAGGGTGGTGTCGCCGTACTTGCGGAAAAACGCGAGGTAATGTTCCCACAGCGTCTGGCTCGAGGCATCCATTAGAAGCGCGGCTTCGTGGTGGAGATTGACGTAGGCCTCGATCTCGTTTTTTTCGCGAAGCTGGATCCAGACGCCGGCCTTCTCTTCCTTCACCTCGATGCGCGCTTCGTTGATGGTCGCGACCAGGCGGAACGCGACCGTTAGAGGAGCATCTTGCGGCGGACGCTCATTGACCTGTTCGATGCGTTCGTACCACGAAGCGACTTCGCGCTCCTGCTCCCAGTCCGCCATTTTTTTCTGCACGTGACCGAGATCGGTGATCACGCTCATGAACTCGGGGTAGGGTAGTTTCTTCTTGTAAAAGGCGTAGGCGATGTAGTTCCAGAACTCGAGGATGTCGCCGGGCGGCATCGGCCATAGCTCTAACGGCTCGTAAGTGGTGATCTCCCAGCGCGGGGTGATGCGGACCATGTCGTGGTCGTGGAGCTCGCCCTCAATCACGTAGCGACGGTAGCGCTTCTCAATTTTGGTGACGAAATCTGCTTCTTTATCGTCCAGCTCGCGACCGAGTTTTTCCTCGATGATGTCGAGCACCGGGGTGTCGTCGAATTCGTTAGGCGACTCCGGCAGATCCTCGCCGCGGTGCATCCGCTCCATCATTGTCGCATATTGGCAAGCTCCGGCGATGAGTTCATCCTCAGCGGTGCATGAGCCGAACCAACGGTTGCCCTGAAGGCGAAGGCTGGTGCGGAAGACTCCGGTTTCGTCCTCGACCCGGCCTTGAATGAACAAATGATTGCCGAAAATCTGAGTGACGCCGCCGTCTTTTTGAAGCATCTCACCCCGCTTCCGGGCCTCTTCTGGAAAACTATTGAGGAAATTGAGAGTCGCTCTATCTGGATTCATCGCGTCTTAGATTGAATAAAATTTCCCGGAAATTTCCGTGCAAAGCAACCTGCCAAGCCACGCAACGCCGGGCCGCGAGCTTAAGCCACGAAAATGAGGCGACGCAATAAAAACCTTGGATCCTCTATTTTTTCGGCGGGTGAGGCATGCAAACCCACGGACTATCGGCCATCGGTGGCCTTTGTCTAACCATCTGATAGCAGCCGATCCATGTTAGACGCGTCTGCCCACCGCCGCGCGGAAGGTAATTCCAAGCCCGCCGATGACGAACAGCGCGGGAAACCAAATCGAGTAGCCCGGGGCCAGTGAATCGGTCATTAAGACTGCGAAATTAGGCACCGCCGGATCGACGTGGCAGGTGGTGGTCATGCCCACCGGAAACTGTGCCACGCGACCTTCCGCCAATGCCCGGTTGGATGACCATGGACTCCCGCGCAGGGTCAAGTGGTCGCCGGTGCGAGCCTCGCCCTTCCAAGTGTAACCGAAGCTTAAATCCTGGCGGAATTCCGGTGGGGAATTCTCATCATGCCGCCGCTCCTCGACCTCTGAGGAAAGAATCACGCACGCGACCTCGGGCCAGGTCCGCATTTCCCGAGCTCGCAGGAAACTGCGCGCCATCAGCCACACGAACACCCCGCCCATCAGCGCAAGAACCAAGCCGAGAATGGCCAAATACCAGCGCCCGGCCGCGTTTCCCGGGGGGCTGGTTTTGAGCGTTGGGAGATTCTCGATAGGGTGCGTCACGCGCGGAGAATCCATCAAATCGCGCGGTGTGCCACGCGAAATCCACCCGGTATTAGACAAAGGCTGCGGAACCCGCCCTGCCTCCAGCGGAACGATGCCGCTAAAACTTTTTCCTGCCGTTTCCCTCTTGCCGAGGTTAATTCTCCGCCATGCGCCGTCGCCCTCTCGTTCTAACGCTCGGTTTCGTGGCGGTCGCGTTGTTAGGATACTGGCTGGCGGGGACTGCCGCCCCTCGCGCCGCCTCGCGCTCGGGGAAACCCAGGTCGGAAATCAAACCTCTGCAGAGAGTCATCGCCGATGAACCCGCCCCCAGATTCCGCCGGGAAGAGCGGCTGCCAGTATCCCGCCGCGACGACGAGGCGATCAAAGCTGGTGCCCTGCTTGGCCAGCGGATTCTGGTTTTCAAAGATAAGTCAGCCCTCGAAGCTTTCCTGAAACGGGCAGGAGATAAGCTCCGCTTGATGGGTCGTCTCGATGCTCTCAACGCCCTGCGAATCGGCTTTTCCGATCCCGCCGAGCTGACCTCCCTGGTCGATGGCGAGGAAGCAGCGTCGCTGATTTTTCCGGTGGATATTCCTCCCGCGCCGGGTGATGGCACGGCGCAACCGGGGGCCGTCGCCCTCGGCGCGGGCTTGCTCGAATGGCTCGGCATCACCGGCGACAATACGGCTTGGGGAAGTGGCGTGCGGGTGGCTGTGCTGGATACTGGCGTGACTTCCAGTCAAGCGTTTGCCAGCGCGATTACCTTTCAAAACCTCGTCGGTCTGCCCGCCAATTTATCGACACAAAGCGGCCACGGCACCGCCGTCGCGTCCATGATCATCGGCCGCGATTCTCTTACGCCCGGCGTCGCGCCCAGTGCGGACATCATCTCCATCCGCATCGCCAACGACGCCGGCGAATCTGATAGTTTCCTGCTCGCCCAAGGCATCGTCGCCGCAGTCGATGCCGGCGCCGGGCTGATCAATATTTCCATGGGCAGCTTCGGCGACAGTGTGTTGGTTAGAAATGCCATCGAATATGCAAGGGCGGCCGGTGCGCTGATCATCGCGGCTGCCGGAAACAACGGTCTAAATCAGGTCTCTTATCCCGCCGCCAATGACGGCGTGATCGCCGTGGGGGCAGTGGACGCCATGGGAAATCACCTGGATTTTTCTAACACCGGTTCGCAACTCGCGATCTCGGCACCGGGTTTCGGCATCAACGCGGCGTGGATCGGAAATCAGGCGGCGAGTGTCAGCGGCACCTCGTTCAGTGCGCCCATCGTGGCGGGTGCAATCGCCGCCGTGAAGAGCTGGCCGGGCAACGAAAATCTGACCTTGCGCCAAGCTGCCAATCTTCTGATTGCCTATCTCAACGACGGCGGCGCGGCCGGACCCGACTACGCTTTGGGCGGCGGCACGCCCGACTTAGGACGCGTCCTCAATGGCAAAAACCGCGGCATCTACGACGCCGCCCTCGCCTCCCAGCGGATCCTTCCGCCGGATTCAAAAAACCCATACGGGCAAGTGGAAATCATGGTGCAAAACCGCGGTACGGAAACACTCATCAACACCCGTGTCAGGATTTCCACCCCCACGGGCGACCTCACTTCCAACATCACCTCACTCGCCGTCAACGCCGTGAAAACCATCCGCGTCCCTATTTCCCAGCCCACTACCGCGAGTATGCGTTATGGCTCCCAGGTGATCCTTTCCCAAGGTCGCACCGACGCGAAACCCGCCAACGACCGCCGCGTTGAAACCTATGTCCCGGCTGGCACTAAGTAGCCTGTGGCTGGCACTCTGCCTGATAGCGCGGGCCGATCCGGTCCCGGCTAACCAACTCGTCGTCGCTGGCAACGCCTGCGGTCCGACCGCCTTGCTCAACGCCTTTCGCTTCGGCAATCCCGCGTGGCAACGCGCGTCTAACGCCCTCGCCGGCGACACCGACAAGCAGCGCATTTCCAACATCATCGGCCAGCGCGGGATGCAGCCCTCCAGCCACCTCGTCGGCCATTCCCGCTGGTCGCGAAAGGGCGTCAACCTCGCCGATCTCTGCGACATCGCGAACGAAATGACGCGCGGCCATTTCCTGCCGCAGGTCAGCCAAGAAGTCTTGTTCCTCACGCCGGGCGAGACCCAGGAAAAACTCCTCAAGCGGGTCCACCAGCGCCTCGCCACCTCTATCGCCAAGGGACTTCCACCCATCATCAGTCTCCGCCGCTATGCCACGCGCGGCAAGCCACCCGCGTGGGTCGTCATCGATGCGCACTTCGTCACTCTAACTGCCCTCCCTCCCAAGCTGGAAAAAGGCGCACGATCCTTCCCTATCAGCTACATCGACCCCTGGGGCGGCAAGCTCTGCCAAGGCGCGATCTCCCTTCCCGAGCGCGCCATCCTAGCCGATTCCGCCGCCGCCTCACCCTGCCTCGAAGCCATTTTTCCCCAAGCCTCCGTCGGCAAAAAATCAGTCCGCTCCGGGGAACCCACTGCGCTTACTGTCGCCGCCGTTCTCGGCAGATGGTGACATGGGGCAGATCAGTATCGACAAGCCTCAAACTTGCTGCAAATCCTCCCCCGCAAGATGCCGCCGTGGCGGAATGGTAGACGCCACAGACTTAAAATCTGTTGATCTCACGGTCGTACCGGTTCGAGTCCGGTCGGCGGCACTTTTGTTTTCCCCTGAGTTGCTGAGAAGTTAGAAACGCCAGCGGGCGTCCAACGTGCATTCGATCCGCTCGTCGAAGTTAGATTTTTCGCAGATCAGTTTTTTGGCGGATCGTCCACAGGTCGGGATCGTTCTGACCGGTGAGGAGATGGCCGCCGCGTGAGCGCTTTGGGCCGAATTCGTGGCGATTGAGCTGGAAGAAACTTTCCACAAACGCCTTGTCCCCGATGGCCAGGCCACCCCGGAAATGTGGGACTTCGGTGAGGAAGAGTTGGGCGCGAGTGAGCAGGGGAATTCCCTTGATCACTCTGTGGGCAGTTTTCTGCGGAGTGTCATCGGTGACGAAAGCGCGGTAGGCCCGGGCGATTTTCCTCCAGGATGCTGATCCGTTTTCCGGGCC
>JAYVEJ010000605.1:0-9081 GCA_043748885.1 Luteolibacter sp.
GCCAGCGGGCTGCGCGGGTTGCCGAACTCGGAGTTGGCGAAAAACATCGTGGCGATGCGCCAGATTTCTCCAGAGAAAATCTTCGCGCGGTCGAATTCCAGGCTCTGCCCGATGTCCGGGCGGATGAGTTGGAGGACGAACACCAGCACATGAAATAGGGCGTAGTAGCGGAGGAAGCCGGGAAATGCCAGCCTGCCCCAGCGGCGTTCCAGTCGATCAAAGAAGGTCATCGGGCAGGAAGTTTCCCGATATCCTCCGGGTTGACAAGCCCCGCGACCTCACGAGTTCGGGAAAGAATTTCCGTGCCCAGATGGGGATTGCCTGTAAGCCTTTGGAATTCTGAAAAGCGATGGCCACGGAACATCTATCAGCAGCAGCCGACGGCTTCGTGATCGCGATGCTGGTGATGATGGCGCTGAGCCTAGGCACGTTGCTCGTCCTCGCCATCTGCATGCGCCGCAACGTCGCCCGCCGCAATCGCCAAGTGGACGAACTGCTAGAGGAAGTGGCGGCAGAGGAAGCACGGGGAAACCTCGCCCAAGCCGTGGCGGACGCCCCCGCCCGCGAGCCATGGGAAAAAGACGGCGATTGGTGGAAGCAGTGATGACGCCTCATCAGCAGCTTGGACACTCCCGTCCAATCACCCATGAACCGCAGAAGTAACACGCGAAGCCCCAAACTCTCGCTCCTTCATCAATTCTAGCTAAATAACTTCAAGAGATGTTTCACTCGTCGGGTGGGAGTCGGTTCTGAATCGATCTCGCCCAAACCCGCAGATCCCGAGCCGCCGATTGACAAGCGCGGGCGGGGCTTTCAGTCTCCGCGGCGTGACTTCTGAATTACAACATTCCCCGTTAGAAGCAGCCCATGTGGCGCTCGGTGCCCGCCTCGTGTCCTTCGCGGGATGGAATATGCCGGTGCAGTACACCTCGATCATCGACGAGCACACAGCGGTCCGCACCACCTGCGGGATCTTCGATATTTCCCACATGGGGCAGTTCATCGTCAGCGGCCCGAGCGCGGCGGGGTGGCTCAACGGGCTGTTCACCAACAACATCGCCAAGCTCGGCAGCGGCCAAGGGCAATACACGCTGATGCTCAACGAAAGCGGCGGCGTGATCGACGATCTCATCGCTTACCGTTCGGGTGAAACCGAGTTTTTCCTGGTGGTGAACGCCTCGATGATCGAGGAGGATTTCGCTTGGATGGAAGGACGCCGCGAGGCGGGTGTTTCGCTAAAAAACGAGAGCGACGCGTGGGCTGGGTTGGCGATCCAAGGGCCGGATGCGGTGAAAGTTTTCGACGCGGTTTGTCCGGGTGAAACGCTGCCGCCGCGCAATGGGCTGATGACGACGAGCTGCGGCTCAATCGTTTGCCGGACCGGCTACACCGGCGAGGATGGCTTCGAGTTTTTCTGCCCAGCCGGAAAGGCGACCCGTTACTGGGACCAATTTCTAGCAGCCGGGGCGAAACCCTGCGGCCTCGGGGCGCGTGACTCGCTGCGGCTGGAAATGGGCTACCCGCTCAATGGCAACGACCTTTCCCCCGAACGCACCCCGATCGAGGCGGGGCTTGGGTTTTTCTGCGATCTGGAAAAAGGCGACTTCATCGGCCGCGAGACGCTTGCCCGCCAGAAGGCGGAGGGACCAGCGCTGAAACTAACGGCTATCCGCTATTTGGAAAAAGGCGCACCGCCGCGGGCACACTATCCGGTGGTTTCCGCTAACGGCGAGGTGATCGGCGAGCTGGCAAGCGGCGTGCTTTCACCGTCGCTGATGACCGGCATCGGGATGGCTTACCTGCCAGCGGAGTTTTCGAAACTCGGCACCCCCGTGAGCATCGAAGTGCGTGGCAAACATTTCCCGGCGGAGGTGGTGAAAAAGCCTTTTTACAAGCCAGTTCCCTGAGGTCATGAGTCCGATCCCATCAACTAACCGCGGAATGCCCAACTGGCGCGACAAACAGCGCTCGCTTCCAGTGGGTGAGAAGATCCAACTCATCGGCAAGTTTATCCAAGAGACCCGCCAACTCGAACTCGTAAAAAAATCATGCAAGCCGTCTGCGATGTCTTGGAACAACTCGTTAGAGAGGACACCCTGAGGCACTATGCCATCGGCGGCGCCACTGCCGCCGGTTTTCACGGAGAGCCTCTCGCCACGCGTGACATCGATGTGTTCGTGTTCGTCGATCCTCCACCAGGCTCGATTCTCGTCACGCTCGAACCACTGTTCTCCCGATTGAGTGAACTCGGATTTCGAGATTTCGAGGAGGAAGGGCTGCTGGTCCATGGTTTCCCGGTTCAATTCCTCAGCGCATCTCCAGGCTTGGAAACGGAGGCCGTGGAAACAGCGCTTGTCGTGGAATGGGACAGCCATCGGATCCGCGTGATGCGCCCCGAGCATCTGGCCGCCATCGCCCTAACGGTCGGACGCCCCAAAGACCGGGCCAGGGTGGTGTATCTCGCCGAGTTGCCTAACTTCGACCGCCAGCGTTTTGCCAACATTTTATCTCGTCACGGCTTGCAGAAACGCTGGGATGGGTGGGCCGCCGCTCTCGGCCTCAAAAAATGAGCCGTTTCAGCCTTTCAGTTTTCAGCCTTTCAGCATTTACCTCATGAACACACCATCCGACCTCCGCTACGCCTCCTCCCACGAATGGGTCCGCCTTGAAGGCGAGATCGCCACGGTGGGCATTTCCGATCACGCTCAGGAAGAACTGACCGACGTGGTCTTCGTCGAACTCCCCGCCGTGGGCCGCGCGGTGGATGCCGGCGATCCGACCGCGGTGGTGGAATCCGTGAAAGCCGCCAGCGACATCTACGCGCCTATCAGCGGCGAGATCGTGGAAGTGAACCCAGACGTGGAGGCCGACCCGTCGCTGGTGAACACCGACCCCTACGGCAAAGGCTGGATTTTCAAGCTCAAGGTGAAGGACGCAGCGCACGTTTCCAAACTGATGGATGCTGCGGCATACGGCGCACAGATCAGCTAGATTTCCCCATTAGCAGGCCGCGCCCGCTCCAGACGTAGTTCGCGCCGGAGATGACAGTTAGAGCGACGGCCATCCACAGGAAGGTTGGTTGCAGCCAGCCACCTTCCCAGGCCGGGCGGGCGAGATTTCCGAGCCATTCCAAAAAGGTGATCTCCTTTTTCGCGTGTTCTGCTGTTAGCCAAATCAAACCGGTGATCAGGTAGGCGAGTTGGAAGGTGGTTTTCCATTTTCCCAGATTGTCGGCGGCGAGGACTTGGCCGGCTTCGATGGCGATTTGCCGCAGTCCGGTGACCAGGAATTCGCGGCCGATGATCAGCGCGGTGACCCACACCGGGCAGAGTTTTTGTTCGGTGAAAAACACGAACGCGGCGCTCACCAAGATCTTGTCCGCCAGTGGGTCCATCAGCTTTCCGAGCGGCGTGACTAGGCCCATTTTCCGCGCGAGGTAGCCGTCCACGAAATCGCTCACCGCCGCGACGACGAATAGCACCAGCCCGGTGCCGTAGCCGGTTAGGGAGCGTTGCGACACCGCCACCACAAAGGCGGCGGTCATGATGAGGCGCGAAAACGTGATCGCATTCGGTAAGTTCACTCGCGCAATGTGGGAAATGCATCAGCGGATGGCAACAAGGGGTTGCACCGAACCGCCGAGCCACCTACATCCTCCCTCGCCGATCCAGTGGCATCTTTATTATGAGCAATAGCGATTTCGGACTTATTGGTCTGGCCGTCATGGGCCAGAATCTCGTTCTCAACGTGGAATCCCGCGGCTTCCAAGTCTCGGTGTATAACCGCACCACCGCGGTCACCGACGAGTTTGTCGCCAAGCATCCTGACAAGAAACTCGTCGGCGCGAAGTCGCTAGCAGAGTTTGTGCAATCCCTCGCCGCGCCGCGCAAAGTGATGATCATGGTGAAAGCCGGTGGTCCGGTGGATGCGGTGATCGAGTCGCTGCTCCCGCTTCTAGATAAGGGAGATATCATCATCGACGGCGGAAATTCGCTCTACACGGACACCGAGCGCCGCGACAAATGGTTAGGTGATCTCGGCTTCCGCTTCATCGGTGCGGGCGTTTCCGGCGGTGAGGAAGGTGCCCGTAAAGGCCCGTCGATCATGCCCGGCGGACCGGCCTCGACATGGGAAGTGATGAAGCCGATTTTCGAGTCGATCGCCGCGAAAGTGAATGGCGAGCCCTGCGTTTTCCACATCGGCCCCGGCGGCGCCGGCCACTATGTGAAGATGATTCACAACGGCATCGAGTATGGCGACATGCAGCTCATCTGTGAGGCCTACAACATTTTCAAAGCCGCCGGCTTCGACGCCGACGACCTCGCCGAAGTCTTCACCGACTGGAACGACGGCGACCTCGAGAGCTACCTCATCCAGATCACCGCCGAGATTTTCAAACAGAAAGATCCGGGCACGAAAAACGCTCTCGTCGATCTGATCCTCGACACCGCCGGTCAGAAAGGCACTGGCAAATGGACGATCATGAACGCCGTCGAAAATGGCGTAGTCATTTCCACCATCAACGCCGCCGTGGAGGCCCGCGTGCTCTCGTCAATGAAGGACAAACGCGTCGCCGCTAGCCAAATCCTCGAAGGACCGAAGCCGGAGATCGACCTCAAGAAGAAGAAGCTCATCAAGAAAGTCCATGACGCGTTGTTCGCCTCCAAGATCATTTCCTACGCCCAAGGTCTCGACCTCATCGCCACCATGGGTGCGGAAAAAGGCTGGGATCTCGACCTCGCCAAGATCGCCGCGATCTGGCGCGGCGGCTGCATCATTCGCGCCCGTTTCCTCAACGACATCACGGAGGCTTACCGCACGGATGCCACGTTGAGCAACCTGATGTTAGCGCCGTTCTTCACGGATTTGCTCAATGAGTTCCAGGAAAACTGGCGTGAAGTCATCTCGCTGGCGACTCTCGCAGGCATCCCGGTGCCGGCGTTTTCCGCGAGCCTCGGTTACTACGACAGCTACCGTAGCGCGGTCCTACCTGCCAATTTGCTGCAAGCTCAGCGCGATTTCTTCGGTGCCCACACCTACGAGCGCACCGACAAGCCACGCGGCGAAATGTTCCATACCGACTGGCCGGAGGTCATCGGCTAACCATCGCCGCCATGAGCACTCTGCTAAACACCATCCCCGACGTTTGCCCCGAGCTTGGAATCGAGGTTCCAGTTTCCGCGATTGATCGCGAGTTGCGGAAACTTTGGGAACAAGACGAGGCCCGGACCAACGCCTCGCTGATGAACCTCGTCGTTTACTCAGAGAAGTCAGGCGCCTTAATCGCCAACTCGGAAATCATCCGCGAACTCACTCGCGAGCACGCCTGCCGGGCGATCTTGGTCGGCATCGACCGCGACGAGCCGAAGCCGAACATCCGCGCGTGGATCACCGCACATTGCCATTTGGCCGACGGCCGCAAGTCGGTGTGCTGCGAGCAAATCGCCTTCCATCTAACTGGCCGAGTGACCGGGCGGTTCCGCAACACGGTCTTCGCCCACCTCAACTCGGACCTGCCGCTCATTTTCTGGTGGCAAGGCGAGCTTTCGGAAATCCTCACCGAGCGGCTGGTAAGCGTGATCGACCGGCTGGTCATCGACAGCTCGGCGTGGGCCGATCCAGCGGCCTCGTTCGCGATGATTCAGGAAACCTCGCAGGCCAACCCCGATCTGGTCATCCAAGATCACGCGTGGACCCGCTCGTGGCAATTTCGGGTTGGCATCGCCAGCTTGTTCGACGATCCGGTCGCCCAACAAGCGCTCCCAGAGATCCGCCGGGTCGAGATCAGCTATCATCCCGACCACCGCAACACCGCGCTGCAAATCCTCACCTGGCTCGCCGTGCAAGCTGGCTGGAAAGGCCGGCAATCCAGCGATTCATTTGCCTACGTGTCTGCCGCCGGTGCAGAAATTTCCGTAGGTCTAACTGCCGATGACGCAGGACCACCGCTCGCGTCGGTGATCATCCGGGCGGCGCACACCACGGTCCAAGTCACCCAAAAAGCCGGCGCCTCGCACATCGAGCGGCACGTCGAATCCGCCGGCTACAAGGCGACTTCGCTTTCCCCCATCGACCCGACCAGCCCCGCCGAACTCGTCGCGGTGCAACTCTCGCGTGGCGGCAAAAATTCGCTCTATCAAAAAATCCTGCCTCGCTTCCGGGCGATGCTGGATGATAGCCCATGATGCACCCGCCGGTTCTCTACGAGTCCCACTGCCACACGCCACTGTGCAAACATGCCTTCGGTGAGCCGGACGAATACGCCGCCGTCGCCCTCGCTCGCGGCTTCAAAGGCATCACCTTCACCTGTCATTGTCCGCTGCCTAACGGTTTCTCCGCCAACGTCCGCATGGCTCCAGGCCAGTTCGATGACTATGTGGCAATGATCGCCGCCACCCGCGCCGCCTTCGCCGGTCGGCTCGATGTGCGGCTCGGGTTAGAGAGCGACTTTTATCCGGGAGTCGAGCCGTGGTTAGAAAAACTCCACGCCCGCGTGCCGCTCAGCCATGTGCTCGGCTCGATCCACTATCAGGTGAGCGACTACCGGAAACTCTACTTCACCGGCGATGTGAAACTCTATCAGCAGCTTTACTACGAACACCTCGCCCTCTCCGCCGAGAGTGGGCTTTTCGACACCCTCGCCCACCCGGATCTCATCAAAAACGAATCCCCCGCCGAGTGGGATTTCGAGCGGATGCGACCATTTATCGAGCGAGCGCTCGACCGCATTGCCGCCACCGGCGTGGCCATGGAACTCAACACCAGCGGCGTCCAAAAGGCGTTGCCTGAAATGAATCCCTCCCCGTCCCAACTCGCTCTCATGCGCGAGCGCGGCATCCCGATGGTGATCGGCGCCGATGCACATGTGCCGGAGCGAGTGGGCGATGGATACATCACCGCGCTCAAGCTGTTGGAAAAAGTGGGCTACGAAGAAGTCAGCTTCTTCATCGACCGCAAACGGCAGGATGTGCCGATCCAGGTTGCGCTGGATTCTTTGCACGTAGTTTAGCCCTTTAGGGCGTCTTCCACGCGGCAATGAAGACACCCTAAAGGGTTAGACTACGTACGGCCTCACCGGCACCCCGCGTTCCGCGAAATGGCGCTTGGCCTCGCCGACGGTGTGCACGCCGAAGTGGAAAATGCTGGCTGCTAGAACGGCGTCGGCCTTGCCTGCGTTGAGGACATCCACCATGTGATCGAGGTTTCCCGCGCCGCCGCTGGCGATGACCGGAATGCCGATGGCGGAGGACACGGCGGCTGTTAGCTCGATGTCGTAGCCGGCCTGCGTGCCATCCGAGTCCATGCTAGTTAGAAGGATTTCCCCCGCTCCGCGACGCCACACTTCTTTGGCCCACTCGACGGCATCAAGTCCCATCGGCGTGCGACCGCCGTGGGTGAAAACTTGCCACTTGCCCGGACTTAGCCGTTTGGCATCGATGGCGACGACGATGCACTGACTGCCGAAAGCCTTGGCCCCAGCATCGACGAGTCCCGGATTGGTGACTGCGGAAGTGTTGATGCCGACCTTGTCCGCGCCAGCTAACAACATCTCGCGCATGTTCTCCACGCTGCGGATGCCGCCGCCGACGGTGAGCGGGATGAAACATTTTTCCGCCGTGCGGCGGACCACATCGACCATCGTGTTGCGGTTGTCGGACGAGGCGGTGATGTCGAGAAACACCAGCTCGTCGGCCTGCTGGAGGTTGTAGGCGATCGCGCATTCGACCGGATCACCAGCATCGATCAGATCGACGAAATTAACGCCTTTTACGACGCGTCCATCGGTCACATCGAGGCAGGGAATGATTCGTTTCGCGAGCACGCGCGGAGATTTGAGAATGACGTGGGAACAATCAAAACAAAACGCCCGGCTGCACTTGGCGGCTAGGCGTTTTGGTGAAATTCGGGAAATGGACTGGTTCAGTCGAGTTTCGGCTTCCCAACGCGGCGGACGGCACCGAAGCGTTTTTGGAATTTGTCGATGCGACCTTCAGTATCGACGAACTGCGCGAGTCCGGTGAAAAACGGATGCGAATCGGAGGTGATGCCGATCGAGATGAGGCTGTGCTCCACGCCGTCGATGACTTCCTTTTTCTCGGAAGTTTTGGTCGAGCGGGTGATGAAGCGTTTGCCGGTGGTCATATCAACGAAGACGACCGGATTGTATTTCGGATGAAGATCCTTTTTCATGGGAGTGGGAGATGTCAGCCACGTTACCGACGCGGCGGGACGCGGAGAATCGCGAAAACCGCCCGCCTGTCAAGCTGGCATCGCAAGCCATTTTCTAATGTGTCGTGAAAATTGGAATTTAATACTTGCAAAGTAATAGTTCTGGTTTGGTATAGTGCGCGGTTTTTTTGAGTCGCTATTGTCACGGGAGGGTGTAGTGTCGCCCCGTTATGGCAATTACCACGAAACGTACCAGATTCTCACGTCGCCTTCCCGACCATGTCACCGACGAGCTTTGCAATGTTCTAGCGGAAAAAAAGGTCTTCGGCTTCAACGATCTTTTCGAACGCGTTTTCGCAAATCTCAAGGTGCGCAATGCAGTCAGCGGTGGGGAAGAAATGCTCCGCCTGCGTGCCTATGAAAAACTGCAAAACCTCGTCACCCGCGGTCTTGTTGAGAAACTCGGCAAGGAATACAAGGGCACCGCCCGCGTCCACGAGGCATCGAGCGCCTACGCAGCAGCCCAAGAAGCTGCCGCCCAAGAAGAAGCTTGATCAAGATTGATTCTTACAAAAACCCGCGCCTGATGAGGGCGCGGGTTTTTTTTCTACCCATTTCCGGCGCGGCTCATTAAGACCGCTGGGTCAGCCCGTTGAATTATGCCACACGACTATCTTCCCGTTCTGTTCCAAGTCCTGATCGCAATCGGCTTCGCCGTTTCCACGCTCTCATTGAGCGTGGTTTTCGGTCGCTCGGGAAAGCGCAATGCCACCAAGGACAGCGCTTACGAGTGCGGCATGTTGCCGATCGGTGAAGGGGCACCACGTTTCTCGGTGAAGTTCTATCTGGTGGCGATGTTGTTCGTGATTTTCGACATTGAGGTCGTCTTCATGTATCCATGGGCCGTCCAAT
>JAYVEJ010000606.1:0-3483 GCA_043748885.1 Luteolibacter sp.
AGGTCGAGGCGGTGAATGTTAGATAAAGCAAGTGGCTGTGGCTGATAGTGATCGTGGTTTGCGAGAGCCTCGGGGTTCAGACCTAGCACCGGGGCAAGGCGGCGGGCGATGTCCGCCGAGAATTTCCCTCGCGAAAATGCAAGCACGTCCTTCTCCGCCAGTCCCGCACGCAATGCGGCCTCGCCCGGGGCGAGGGCGAGGCCTTTAAAGGCTTTGCGGATAACGTAAGTGAAATCGTCTTCTAACATTATCTCATCCGATAGTAATCATCGGAGTTATAGAGGAAATAAACATCTTTCGGATTGAGCCGGGGAAGCCAAACAAACGGCTTGCCGGATGCATCGACTTCTTCGGCTAGAGCGGCTTGCTTGACAACTTTCGTAGGCTCGACCGAGTCGGGATCCTTGGTGAACGAAGTTTCATCAATGCCGCTGATGATGTGGTTCACCCACTTTAAGTCTTTGGCTTGTTCGCCGAATTCGCTCCAGTCGCCGCTGGACGATTGGGCATACATTTTTTTGATAAACTCGTCGGGAGTGATGCCCATTTTGCTTGCGATGGGAGTGCCGAAGCGGGTCCACCAACGTTGGCTTTCATCATGGAATTCGCGCTGCTGAGTGAGATTGAGCTGGCCCATGACGAGCGCACTGATCTGGTGATGAAGGATCACCGCATTCGGATAGGCATAGGATTCCTTAGCGAGCGTGGTGATGGCGGCGGCCATCGAGGCGGCGAAGGATTTCACCACCACATGGATCGGCGCGTCGCTGGATTCCATGGCCTTGAGAATCCGATAGCCGGCCATCACCGAGCCACCGGGGCTCGCGTCGATGACGATGAAGATCGGCAATTCGCGGTCCTTGTTATTCCAATACTGAATGCGACTGGTGATGAAGTCTGCGGTGTTAGTTGTGATCAGTCCGTTGAGCGGGATGCGGCGGTCTGACACCACGAGGATGCCGTTTTCTTTCAGTGGGTTTTTGAGAAATACCGGTTTCGCATCGGCAAATTGCGAGCGCTTGTCGGCAGTCTCGATGCGAGTGATGTCACCTTGCAGCTTGGTAACTTCCAGAGCGGCTTCGGTTTGTGCGGACTTCAGATCGTTGGCTAACTTGTCGGCGCGGGCTTTAGAGAGCTCGCCTTCTTGCACCAGCTTGTCTTTCTCTGCTTGGATTTTCGCGAGCTCTTGTTGAAGTGCGATCTGGCGTTTGGTGGTTTCCAGCGCGACTTGTTCAGTCATCAACTCGCGCTCTAACTTCAAGCGCGTGACTTCGGCGCGCATGACGTTGGTGGCTTGGACGAGCCGCTCGGCTTGGAGTTTATTATCCGTGGCGAGGGCTTCCTGCTCTTTGGCTTTCGCCTCGAGCACGGGGTCTTTCGCCTCGGCCGCAGCTTCGGCTGAAATGGGCGGTGCAGCTTCCTTGGCAGGTAGCCAAGTCGTTAGAGCGAGGCCGAGAATGGCGGTGCGGGCGGTCAGGAGTTTCATAAGGTCATCCTAAAACGGTGCGGTCACCCGGCTTTGTTTCGGGAAAAATTTCTATCACTTGCGCGCCTTCGCGCGGAGTCCGATGAAGATGATGATTCCGGCAAACACGATGAAACAAGCGGCCGCGATGCCCAGTGCGGTGAAAAGCTTGCGGCTGCCAGCATCGACCTGCGCATTGGTGATCATATCGGCAGGGATTTCATTTGGCTTGCGAGTTAGCACAACTCTCCCATTCGCGACTTCCACTCGGGTGAACTTGGCCATCGCCGGGCCGATGACTTTGTCTGCGAGATAGCGCTCGGTGATCCGGTAGGGCGACATTTGGTCGATGAACTCGGGTGCGACTTTCTGGCCGGGGACTTCGATGGCATCGAGTCTCAGAACGACCTCGTGTTTGAGCAAATGTGGGCGGGCAGTCAGCGTGCCGTTCAGATAGCGCGAGTCGGAGGCGATCCAGCCGGGTTCTTCTTTGCGGGCCAAGCGCGGCTTGCCGTTGAGTGGAAACGAAATCGCAATATGCAGTGTTTCGCCTTCTATATGAATCACTCGGAAAGTCCCGCGGAGTTCTTTGAAGGCATCGTAAGTGGCGATTGCTAAGTTGAGATCATCGGCTGATAGCGCGAGCGAGGTTTCGCTATTACCGGCGAGTTGTTGGCGGAAAACTTCGATGCGTTCTGCCAGATTGTTGAGTTCCGATTCTTTGTTTTCGAGCGACGATACTTCGATGGTGATTGGCTTTTCGGCGGTGAATTTCGCGATTTCATGGAACTGCCGGAACAAGGTGAGCACCGAGAAACCGATCAGGAAAACCATCACCGCAAGGGCGGCGATCAGGATGGCGCAACCCGCAAACGGGGAGCGGGCGCTTTTGTCTTTAGCGACTTTGGGCTGATTCATCTATCGTTACTGAAAATGTTATTGAGCAGCGCGTCACGGATCGAGCCGACGGCGTTCCCCGTCTTCGGGGACTATGTGAGGTGGTTCTCTATCCGGTTCCGGCAGCACGTCGCTGGCGTGCGGGTCGTTTTGTGGATACTCGTCGTGCCAGCCGTCGTCGCCGGCATCGTCTGGGTGATTGTTATGCCAGTCCTCTGCGCGGGGCAGATCCTCTGCGGCTTCTGCAGTGCGCATTTTTTCTTCGCGAGCAAGCTGCCGTTCCATGCTTTCGCAGGCTTCTTGCTCTTCCTTGATGCGGTTCTTCTTGCGGTCGAAATAGGCCAGCCAGATGCAGATTTCGTAGAGGATGATCATCGGCGCGGCCATCACCGTCATCGTCATCATGTCGGGCGTCGGGGTTAGCACGGCGGCGGCGACGAAGATGGCGACGATGGCATAGGAGCGGGTTTTAGTCATCGTTTCATAACTGAGCATTCCCAGTTTCACGAAGACCATCACCACCACTGGCAGCTCGAAGGAGGCACCGAACAATAATGTAAACTGAGTGGCGAAGGAGATATACTCGCCGATCCGCCAATCGTTAGAGATTCCCATGTCGCTGCTCCACTCGGCGAAGAATAATAGAGTGCGCGGCAGCACCAAATAGTAAGCGAATGCCGAGCCGGTTAGAAATAGGCCGAAGCCCACCGCCATCGCCGGCCACAGCACGCGCTTCTCATGGCGGTGGAGTCCGGGTAGGATGAATTGTAAGATGAATAGCAATAACAGCGGAAATGATACTACGATGCCTGCTACAAATGATAGTTTCATCGACAATGAGAACCCCTCCGTCGGCTTAAGTGCAGACATCATTTTCAAATTGCCGTTGATGTCGCTGTCGGTATTCGGTTTAGTGATGAGCAGCGCCTTGACTTGGCGTTTCGTCACGGCGTCTTCCGCCAGTGAGTCCACGAAAGCCTCTCGTTTCGCCTCTGGCAAAACCACGGTCGCCCGGTAAATGCTAACCGTCTTCGCGTGGAAGACCAGTGAGTCGTTAGCCAACGTCCGATAGAAAATTTCGCGTTGCTCCGGCGTGAGATTCATCGCCGCGTGCTCGACCT
>JAYVEJ010000607.1:0-3481 GCA_043748885.1 Luteolibacter sp.
TCCTCGCGATGGGCAGCCCCGCCGGTCTCTCGCAGTCGGTCACGCAGGGCATCGTGGCGAACACCGAGATGATCGCCCCCGGCGGCGCGATGCGGCTGGATGGCGAAGCGGTGGGCGAATTGGTCCGCTGGATCGGCCATGATGCGGTCATTTTCCCCGGAAACTCCGGGGGGCCGTTAGTCAATCTGCAGGGTGAAATCGTGGGGGTGAACGAAGTCGGCATCGGCAGTCTGGGCGGGGCCATTCCATCGAATCTCGCCCGCAAAATTGCCGATGAATTGATCGCCAGTGGGCATGTGGAACGCAGTTGGCTCGGCCTGAATGCGCAGCCCTTGCTCAAGTCATCGGAGGCCAAAGCTGGCATCCTCGTCGGCGGCGTGATCAGCGGCTCACCGGCCGAGAAAGCGGGTATCAAAGCCGGCGATCTCATCACCCGCTGCAATGGCAGCGACATCGCCGCGTCGCGTGCGCCCGAGGATATCCCGGTGTTTAACCGCATTCTGTTGGAGTCGCCAGTCGGTGGGGAAATCTCGATGGAAGGCGTCCGCGATGGCGCACCGATCCATTGGAAAGTCATCAGCACCCAACGCGAGCCAGCGGAACCGCGCGAAAAAGAATTGCTCTCGTGGGGCATCACTGCTCGCGATCTAACTGAGCTTAACGCCAAGGAACTTCTCCGCGCCGATAACAAGGCGGTGCTGGTCCAAAGCATTCGCCCCGGAGGCGGTGCTGCCACCTCGAAGCCGGGGCTTTCTCCCGGCGATCTGCTGCTCGAAGTCAACGGTAAGCCCACCCCTAACACCGCCGAACTCGTCCGCGTGAGCAACGAAATCACCGAGGGCAAAACCGCACCGGTGCCGGTCTTGGTTTCCTACGAGCACGATGGCCGCAATTATCTAACTGTCGTCAAAATCGGACCCGAGGCGGAAGTGGACAAGCCGGGTCTCGTGAAAAAGGCCTGGATCGGCATCGACACCCAAGTGATCTCCGCCGATCTCGCGCTCGCTCTGGAGATCCCCGGCTCGAAGGGCGTGCGCGTCACCCAAGTGCATCCTGGAACCAGCGCCGAGAAGGCAGGGTTAAAAACCGGCGACCTGTTATTGAAACTCGACGGCAAGGTGATCCCGACCTCCCGCCCCGAAGAATCGGATGTTTTTCCATCACTCATCCGCCAATACAAAATCGGCACCGAGGCCGAGCTTGCCGTCCGCAGGGGCAAAGATGAGTTAATCGTCAAAGTCCCGCTAGATGCCAGCCCGGAAGGCACCTCGGAACTTGATTCCTACGATTGCGAAACCCTTGAGTTTAACTCCCGCGATCTCGGCCAAGCAGATCGTGTGAGTGAGAAACTCCCCGATGATTTTAAGGGCGTGCTCATCACCGCCGTCACCCCCGCCGGCTGGGGCGCGCTCGGGGGACTTTCTGCTAGCGATATCCTGACTTCAGTCGATGGCAAACCGGTCGATTCCATCGCGACCCTAAAACCAATCCTTGCCGATCTCGAGAAAACCCGGCGGAGTCCCACCGTCCTGTTTGTCCGGCGCGGAATCACCACCCGCTACATCGAACTCGAACCGACATGGTAGATGAAGAAGTGGATTGTTGATTGGAAGATATAGAATCCGATCGGCAGTCACTATCTTTCGACACTCACTCACCTCGCATTTTTCTAATCTATCAACCATCACCTCACCACCATCCACTTCTTATGAAATCCCGATTACTCATCTTCGCCACTCTGCTTGCCGCACCACTTGCATTCGCCGCCGAGGGTGCCATCAAGGACAAGGCACTTGCACTTTCCGCAGCTCACAAAGACTCCGTGCTCTTCCTCAGCGCGGTGGTCGAGATCGAAGTCACGGCCGGTGATAACCCCGCAAAAAAGGAAGAGCGCAAACTCGAAATGCTCGGCACCGTGATCAACAAAGACGGCCTCATCGTGGTGCCTCTCTCCACGCTCGATGTTGCATCCACCATCGACGGTCGGATGGTCAACGGCCCTCAGGGACCGATGAAACTCGTCGCCAAAGGCACCACCAAGGAAGTCAAAATCCTAATGCCCGATGGCTCGGAAGTGGCCGCGAAAGTTGCCTTCAAAGACACCGACCTCGATCTCGCCTTCATCCGTCCCGAGAAACCCGAAGACGTGAAACTCACCCCCGTGGATACCGCGAATTCGGCCACCATGAGCGTGCTCGAAGACGTCATCATCCTCGGCCGACTCGCCAAAGACCTCAACCGTGAACCCGTCGTCATGACCAATGAGATCATCTCGATCGTCACCAAGCCACGGACCTTTGCCAAGGTTGCCACCCAATCGCTGGGCATGCCAGTTTTCAACAAGGACGGCAAATTCCTCGGCCTCGGCATCAACCGCTTCAGCCCAAAAGGTGACAGCGACAGCCAAGGTCCAGTGCCATCCAACGTCGTCCTCCCCGCCGCCGACCTGCTAGAGTCCGCCTCGCAAGCGAAGTGATTCGTGATTGCGAGAGGCAAGTCGTTCAGGGATCGACTTCACGTCAGGACTCGCGACTTGGAAAACACGGGATGGTTTGCGAAGCCCACGTTTGATTTTGCCGGTCGGTTTAATGCATTGGTAGAGTTTTTCGAAATCCAAGACACCTGACCTCGTCCTTGTTTTAGCGGTGCTCGAGATGTGATTATTCTCAAGAAAGGCGTCGGGCAGAATGCCCGCGCGACGGTGGCTCGGGCATTCAGGCCGGAGCCTGATGCCGCTATTTGGTATCACTCTCACAATTCCAAATTCAGACATCCTGATCCGGCCGGAAAAAGGTTTGACAGATTTTGGGATTTGGGAGAGGCGGGTCAGATGAGCTGGTAGATGATCCTGGCACCAACACCAAAACAACCCCCCAATGAAATCAGAAGCAGTTAGCTATATCCGTGATTCGTCAACCAAGGAATCACTCCAAAAACAGAGAGAAGCGATCAAAAAAGACGCGCAGTCGCATGGCTTGGAACTGGTCAGATCATTCGCTGACTATCCTCAAGCCCAACTCGGGCGCAGCGTTCAGGGTTAAACTTTCGATCCCCTCGCCGTAGGTGTCTGCGAGCGTCTGAGCCGTCGGAATCCAAACAGTTGGAACGCCTGAGGCCTTGCAATAATCCAACATTTCGAAGAACTCCGAAAACTTCTGATTGTATCGATGAGCACTGGCTCGCCTCTTTTTCCGATCGCCATCCGGTTGGCGCATAGGTCGCCAAGAAAACGATTTATCCGGGTTTTGTTAAGCAACCGGATAAGCATGGATCGAAGAACCGAGTACCAGATGAAGCGGTGGCCATCTTGCTGGCGCTGCGGTCGGCGGTGGAATGGTCGATCCGGTATCTGCCGGATTTCCGGTTCCCGGACTAGGTGCTGGATTTGGTAGATCAGGCGTGTGCGGCGGTTAGGTTTCGGACTTTGACGCCGGAGGGGGAAGAGAAGAGTGGGGGCGAGACGCGTCGGAACGCTGTGGGG
>JAYVEJ010000608.1:0-9064 GCA_043748885.1 Luteolibacter sp.
GTGATGGGTCCCGTCATGGAATCACAAGCCACAAGACTGAGAACGACGATGGCGGAAAGAGCCGGGATGCACTTCATAAGTGCTGCAAGCTGGCACGGAGCGGGTTCACGGTCAACGCCATTTCAGCTTCCCGCGAGTGCCACCGTTACTGTCAGTGCTCTATCAAGAACCGCCCGCAAAATGCCAGATTCAGCTTGCATCCCGTTTGCCGAAAGGTGACTCCTCCGGCGACAAATCACGAAGGCGTCATGGAATCCGGTTAGAACCCGGAGCTGTCGCGCAGCGGTATCCGGATACAATTCCCCACACAGTCAATCGCTTGCAAGAGCGGTGAAGACGGGGAGGAGGCATGAAGCCGGGAGCCCGAATACTTGGCCCTTCGTCGGCTCGTCACCCGCCTGCCGATTCGTTGGTAACGCGGGTCCATGGTCCTCCGCGAAAGGGGATCGACGGGAGAAGACCCCTGGCGGTTAGTCGGCGGTCCTCTCTTCGTGAAAATTGATAGATACCGAAGAGAAAAATGAAATTACATCCAACCATGCGCCTGATTGCAGCGGGCGCGCTTATTTGTTCTGCGACCTTATTTGAAGCCCGAGCCGCTTCGTTTCTTATATCAGATGTCACTCACTGGACTGGCCCGGAAGCGGGCGTGAATGTCAGCCAAGCGGTGATGGTCATCCAGTGGCCAAACCAAATCCAAGCCATTGCCTGGGGCTACCGGTGGCAGACTAACGAAGCCAAAACCGGGGGAGATATGCTTGCCGCTTTTATAGCTAACTCGCAAGGGGCCTTTACCGCCTCGGGATTAGAGGGTGGATTTGTTTATGACATCCAGTGGCAGGGCAATTCGTTTCCAGGCTACAATCCCAGCACCGGGCAATACTTACAATATTTTGTCAACAACACCCAACAGCCCGGGAACTACACCGATGGCGCTGCTCCCACGGGTGCCCATGTCCTGCCGCCACTTGGCAGTCCCTATGATGAAGGGGGACCCGGTGATTGGTTTGCTTCTAACACCGGCTTGCTTGGTCGCCCGTTAGTTGATGGTTCTTGGGATGGGTGGAACTATTCCGCATTCGGTGAGCCGGGTCCCAGCCTAGCGGTGGATGCGCCAGCCCCCATTCCTGAGTCCAGCTCGCTCCTCATCCTCGCCGGGTCTTCACTGGTATTGCTCCGCCGCAGATGCGTCGCGTAATATCTCACCAAGGCTCTCCCTTGTATCAAGCGAGGGAGAGTAATATCAACATTCCGCTGCATAATGAAACGATTCATTTGTCTATTCGCGTGGGTACTATCTTGCGGCTCCATTCAGACCGCGCAGGGTGGACCCTACTCTGCTGTAATGAATGATCCGGGAAATGGTTATGATGCGCCTGTGCCCGGTTTCGTCGGACCTCATGGCATCGGCAAGGCACGCCTTCTAACGGGCGTGGATGACAAGGGGGATCCGGTTTTTCAAAACCCGAATAACTTGGTAAATCCCATCTTCTTTGGCTGGGCCACTGAAGCCTCGGATTACTATCGGGCGGATGCGGGTTCCCCCTTCAGCGACCCGGCTCTCGCGCTGGGTGAAGTGACGGGTGATAACTTCGACATCGTCTCACTGGGAGATCTATCAGCCGCCCAGATCACGGCGGGAGCACCACCGGGGTCCATCACTCTGCAGCTTGCGCAGCCGATCCGGAACTTGTCCGGCGCGGACTTCGTGGTTTTTGAAAATGGGCTACTCTCGCAATCCAATCAAGGCGGCGCAGGAGCCGGCGGCATCCTCGCGGAGCTAGCCTACGTCGAGGTCTCGGCGAATGGCATCGACTTCATCCGCTTCCCAGCCACTTCGCTTACCCCATCCGCAGTGGGCCCCTATGGCTCGCTCAATTCGACTAACATCTATAATCTCGCCGGAAAACACACCAATGCTTATGGCAATTCATGGGGCACGCCGTTTGACCTCTCACAAGTCGGCCTTCAGGAAATCACCCATCTGCGGCTCGTCGATATCCCAGGCAGCGGGGCTTTTCACGATCAAGCGGGAAGATCCATCTATGATGCCTGGCTCACCTTCGGCTCGGGAGGATTCGACCTCGAAGCGGTGGGCAGCATTTCCACGCTCATGACCTTTGCGGCGTGGCCGGCCTTGCAAAAACTTAACCCCGCCCAGCGCGGCGAAGCGGATGATCCTGATGGCGATGGCCTCCCGAATCTCTTGGAATATGCCTTCGCCCGCGTCCCCTGGCTGGCTGATAGCGCGGGTGCCACGCCGGTCTGCCAGACGATCGCTGATGGAGGAAACATCTATCCGCAACTTAGCTTCGTCCGCGACGAACGCCTCACCGACCTCACCTACGAAGTGCAAGTTTCTGAAAATATGGCCACCGGCACTTGGACCACCATCGCCTCCAACAGCGCCGGAAATCCGATGCAAGCAGCAGTCGGACAATTCCCCGTCGTCACCGAATCCGCAGCGAGCCAGATCACTGGCATCGGCGTGATTCGGGCGGTAACCGTCCGCGACGCGCAGCCTGTTAGCGCAAATGCAAGGCGTCTGTTCCGGGTGAAAATCAGCCATCCATAACCGATCATGAACCGCGTGACGCCAATGAGAAATCGCCGAGACCATGGGTTCACCCTCGTGGAAATCTTGGTGGTGATCTCCATCGTGCTGGTTCTGGCGGTGATCTCATTTTCCGCTGGCGAGAAGTTGCTGACGCAGGCCCGGATCATCGGAAGCACTGCCAATCTCAGATCACTTGCCATCGCGAACACCACCTACGCGGCAGACAATGGCGTCTATTGTCCCTACTCCGATCAGTCTAACACCCGCCGCTGGCATGGCTCGCGGACGTCGGTTGGTGCAAAGTTCTATCCCACCAGCGGCTATCTATCACCTTACCTTGGCAAGAGTGCGCGAGTGACCGCCTGTCCACTTTTCAAAGCCATGGTGGTAGGTTCCGCGAGTTTCGAAGACAGCTCTGGCGGCTACGGCTACAATTCGACCTACATCGGTGGACGTCCCGGAGGTCCCTTCGATCCTAAAACGAAAATCCAACTACCGGAACGGCCTGCGAACGTGCCGAATCCCGGCAAGACGGTGATGTTCACCACCGCTGCTTACGTCCTGCCTTCCGGCCTCCAGGAATGCGCGGAATGCGTGCCGCCATTCTGGGACTACGGCGCGGGTCCCACTGGCACCAGGCCGAGTCCCACCGTCCACTTCCGCGCTAACGGAAAAGCACTCGTCGCCTGGTGCGACGGCAGCGTGACTGCCGAAGCGAAAAACACCTCAAGTCCCGGCCTCAATCCCCACGGCGGCGACGCGGAAAAGTGGCACCTCGGCTGGTTCGGCAGCGATGAAAATAATGGGTCGTGGAATCCGAAAAATTAATCCCGTCGTGGCGCGCGAGTGAAATCATCCGGCGGCTTGAATTTCTCGCTTCTCCTACCAATGGGGCCGGGCTAGTTTGCATCAATGAACATTGACCAGATTGCACCGGCGGCACTTCGTCTTCCTCCTAGGGAGCGGGCACTTCTCGCCTCCTCACTTTGGGAAAGTATTGAGGAACCCTATGTCGCGGCGGCGGATCTAACCGACGAGGATGCGATCTCTCTCGCGCTTGCTCGTGACGCCGAGCTGGAATCGGGCGCGGTCAGCTCGCTTTCCCATCTGGAACTCATGTCCCGCTTGAGGAGATGAGGCTCGGGTTCATCCAATTTTCTCTGCTAGAAACCGCAGCAGCACAGCCATCGCCACCCGTGCCAAGGCCGGATTGTAGCGGGTGCCTTCATCGCGGAGAAATGCGTGGGCGGCGTTGAACTCGTGCCACTCGAAATCCGCCCCGGCGTCCTCCAGCGCGCGATGGACCAGCCGCCGACCTTCCAGTGGGATGTGTGGGTCTTGCCGACCGAAGACAAATAGCAGCGGACCTTGGATGTTAGGCAGCCGGGTGAGCGTGTCATCGCATTTGCCGAGGCCAAGAGCGCCGGTGTGGAGATCCGTCGGATAGAAGGCCGCTACCGCCTTCACGGCTGGATGCAGGCCCGCCCGCACCGCGAGGTGACCGCCCAGACAGACGCCGAAGCTGGCGAGGTTTCCGCTGCATGAGCCGTGGCCTAGCAGAAATTTTGCGGTCACCTCGGTGTCCTCGTCATACGAGGCGATTTCCTTTTCGGTCTTCAGGGAATTTCCTCGAGTTGAGCCTTCCGCATCGTAGGCCAGCACGGTGCCGGGCGGTTCGAATTCATGATAAACCTCGGGCACGGCGACTAGGTAGCCCTCGCCCGCCAGTGCTGCGGCCATTCGGCGAATGGGTCCGGTGGCTTGGAAAATCTCCGAATAAAAGATGACAGCGGGATGGCGCGCACCGCCCTCGGGGATGAAAAGATGCACCCGCATCGGGCCGCGAGTGGTGGGAAGGTCGGCGTAGGACTCGGCGAGGGTGGACATGGCCGAGTCTCGTCATGGCTCGCCGCCGCGATCGAGAAAATCCGGGTTTGAAATCGCAGTGGAGAAAAAAGCCTCGTCTTTTCTGCTCTCATCCGCAGAGATTTCCGGCGTGATCCACCCCACTGCCATCGTTTCGCCGCTCGCCAAGTTGGGGCACAATGTCCGCGTCGGGCCGTTCTGCGTGATCGGCGCAAATGTCGAGCTCGGCGACGACTGCGTGCTGCACTCTCACGTCGTGTTAGAAGGGCATTCGAAGTTTGGCCGCGCCAACGAGTTTTTCCCATTCTCGATGCTCGGCGGGAAAACTCAGGATCTCAAATACGCTGGCGAGCCTACCTACCTGGAAGTCGGCGACCTCAACACCTTTCGGGAAAACACCACCGTCCACCGCAGCACCCATGCGGATTCCGTCACCCGCATCGGCTCGCACAATTTGTTCCTTTGCTATGCGCATGTGGCTCACGACTGCCAGCTCGGCAGCCATATTATTCTATCGAACTCAGTCGCGCTAGCAGGACACATCGCGGTGGACGATCACGCGATTATTTCCGGCGCAGTCGCGATTCATCAGTTCTGCCGGGTCGGCAAGCACGCGCTAGTCGGTGGCTTGTCGCGGGTCGTGCAGGACGTGCCGCCGTTCATGATCGTCGAGGGAAACCCCTCGAAAACCCGCGGCCTCAACGCCATCGGCCTGCAACGCCGTGGCTTCGACGAGCACGACCTCAACGCGCTCAAGACGGCCTACAAGAAGCTATTCCTGAAGAAGGACGCGAATCTCGCGCTCGCCCTCAGCTCGCTCAAGGCCACCCACACCGGGGATATTCCGGTGGTGCGGCACTTGATCGAGTTCATCGAAAAATCCGAGCGCGGGATCACCCGTTGACCGATTCTTTCCTTCACTTTTGTTCACCGCCCCGCCCATCTTGAGGCGCAGCCATTTCTCATTTCACCTCTCGCTATTTTTAAAAATGCATCCGACATCTCTCACGAAATACCGCCCGTTTCCGCCGGTGAGCTTGCCGGATCGCACATGGCCTGACCAGACGCTGACGCACGCTCCGCAGTGGTGCTCGGTCGATCTCCGCGATGGCAATCAGGCGCTGCCACAGCCGATGTCGATCGAGGAAAAACTGGAGTTCTTCGACTTGTTAGTCCGCGTCGGCTTCAAGCAAATCGAAGTCGGCTTCCCGTCCGCCGCGGACACGGAGTTCAATTTCCTGCGCCGGTTGATCGATGAAAACCGGATCCCGGAAGACGTGACCATCCAAGTGTTAGTGCAAACCCGCGAGGCGCTCATCCGCCGGACTTTCGAGGCCATCGACGGCGCGAAGCGGGCGATCGTCCACATTTACAACTCGACCTCGCCGCTCCAGCGCCGCGTCACTTTCGGCGATGCGTCGCGCGAGTCGATCAAGCAGATCGCCATCGACGGCGCGACGCTGGTGAAAGCGTTAGTGCCGAGCGTCCCGCGCACCGAGGTGGTCTTGCAGTATTCGCCCGAATCGTTTTCCGATACCGAGCTGGATTTCTCGCTGGAATGCTGCAACGCGGTGACCGCCATCTGGCAGCCGACACCTGCTAGAAAGATGATTGTGAACTTGCCGGACACCGTCCAGTGGACCACGCCTAACATCCACGCCGACATGATCGAGTGGATGTGCCGGAAGCTGGAGAAACGCGATTCACTCATCGTCTCGCTGCACACCCACAACGACCGCGGCACCGGTGTGGCCGCCACCGAGCTGGCCTTGATGGCTGGCGCGGATCGGGTGGAGGGCACGCTTTTTGGCAACGGCGAGCGCACCGGAAATCTCGACATCGTCACCCTTGCGCTGAACTTGAACAGCCACGGAATCGCCACCGGGTTGGATTTTTCCGACCTCCAGTCGATCCGCACGGTTTACGAGCGAGTGACCCGCCTCAGCGTGCCCGAGCGCCAACCGTATGCGGGTGAACTCGTATTCACCGCCTTCTCCGGCTCCCATCAGGACGCCATCAAAAAAGGCCTCGACCGCCGCGCGAAAGAAACCGCACTCGATCCTAACATCCCATGGGGCGTGCCGTATCTAACGATCGACCCGCAAGACATCGGTCGCTCGTATGAGGCGATCATTCGCATCAACTCGCAATCGGGAAAAGGCGGCGTCGCCTACGTGCTCGACCGCGAGCATGGCTTCGATTTGCCCAAGTCGATGCACCCGCAAGTCGGCAAGCGCATCTACGACCTCGCCGACGAACATGGCCGCGAGCTAACCACCGACGAAATCCGCGAGGCATTTTTCAAAGAGTTCGTCAACATCGCCATCCCGCTCGACGTGATCGACTACGAACTCATCCACCAAACCGGCGAGCGCGGGCTGGTCCAGTGCAAGGCCAGCATTCTAACTGACGGTGTGAAGCAGGCCATCGAAGGCTTCGGTAATGGCCCAATCAACGCCTTCGTCCACGCGCTGGAAAACGCCAGCCTCAAGGATTTCAAAGTCACCGACTACCGCTCCCATGCCGTCCGCGGCGGCTCGGACGCCAGCGCCGCCTCCTACGTCCAGCTCCAGCACGACGACGGTCGCCTGCTGTGGGGTGCCGGGGTGGATCCCTCTATCGAGATGGCCGGCCTCAAAGCCCTGGTGACCGCGTGGAATCTGCTGCGGTGAGCGCCATCCCGGACGGCAAGCAGTTGTTCCGCTTCCAAGCCACCGAGCCGTGAGGAGTCAGCGCGGGTGGACACTCCTGTCCGCCAGCCAATGAGAATAGAAAGAGAAGTGCCCTCGGCGCATTCCTTTCTCCACCCCTTGGCTCCCAAGTGTATTTGAAAGCGCGAGACAGTGGCATGACGCATCCCTAAAGGTTACGGACATATTGATCCGCTCTGGTGATCGATGTTGTCGCTGCCGGGCACTGGCGGCACCCGCCACGGGCGCTTGGCCGGGGTGATGTGCGGTGGTTTCAGATAGATCGGCTGCGGGGTCGCCCGCGTCCACAAGTCGCGGGTCGCCGGATCGGTGAGTTCCCACGCCCGCCACAGCCGTTGCGCATTGGGAAATTCCAGCCGCACCTGTGAGAGAAGTTCCGGCAGGAGCGGAAAACGCGCCGCATCTTCGAATGAAAAAACCGGAATGCCCGCCGTGATCGATTCTAACACGATGACTGCCAAGCCACCCGCGTCGGTGAGTTCCGGCTCGGCCAGCAAGCGATAGTGCTCCATCCGTGCCGTCCAATAACTGCCCCGCCGCGCATCGCCGATGGCCACGCACGCGGCACCACCTTCCGCCGAAGCCACCGCCAAGATCGACGGCAGTGCCACCGCCGGGCAACCCGCAGCGATGGCCACGCCCTGCGCCGCCGCGATTCCTACCCGCGTCCCGCTATAACTTCCGGGCCCGCTGCCGACCAATACCAGCCCGATCGCGTCCTCGTCCCGCGCATCTAGCAACTCCTTAAGCGGGGAAAACATCCGCGCATTGTGGCTGCGGTCGCTGGTGAATTCGCGCTGCTTCAACCGCCCATCTCGCTCGATGCTGGCGAGAGATGCGTGCGGCGTGGAAGTCTCAAGAACCAAGGTGAACGCGCCTGTCATGCAGAGACGCTAGGAGCCGCAGCAGAAACCCGCCAGCCTACGTTGCGAAAAGGTAGGGCCTGCGGTGGGAAGCGCTAGCGCCACGCCGCTTGGGATGAGCGGTTCGTGCCCGGGCGAAGAATCCAAGGCGGTGTCGGCGCTGCGCTCTGCCACCGCAGTCCATGGGGTCATTGGAACTGATAGGTTTTATTCACCACCGAAACCTCAGGCGGGACTTGGGATTTCTCGAACAGGTCATAACCCCGCTTGAGGTTTTTCCAAAACCCCTCGTTTGAATTTCCGGCGGCTTTTAGCATCCGCGCGGCGGTCATCCGGAATGGGAAAATATGGACTCGGAAGGAGGGCTGCCCGCCATCAAGAGCGGCGGCGCAGAGAGTGTAGATTTCCTCGATCTTTTCATCGGTCATGGCAAGGCAGCCGATGGAGACATGGTTGCCGTGGATCATAATGACGGAGCCGCTGCGCTGATGGGCGCGGTCATATTCGTTAGGGTAACCCAAGTTAAATGAGAGATGGAACTGGCTCGCCGGATTCATCGCGGCGGGCGGGACGAAGTAGAATCCCTCCGGCACTTGGCCGTCGCCTTCCACAAGCTTCGGGCCGAGAGTGCCGGATGCCGCGGCGATGGGATAGCTGCGGAAGAGATCGAACTTGCCCGTCGCGCGGTTGTGGACGAACAACTCAAGCTGTCTCTCTTCCTTGAACGCGCGGATGAAAACGGGATCGCCGAATTTCAAACCCACAGCCGTTAGGTCGCGTTGCAAGGCCGGGCGGACGTTGGCTGCGGCAGCGGTGGCCCGCGCTGCGCCGGGCGGGACGGTGCGGTCACTCATGGCAGGCGCGGGTTTTCCCTTTTTCTCGCAGGAGACAAACGGCCCCAAACTGAGGAGGGAAATGATGAGGAGGGGTTTCACGGCAGCTCTTCTAGGTCCTGTAAATCCTTTAGGCGTCCACTTGCCAGTTTGTTGAGCTTCAGATCGCCTAGCGAAATAAAGGGCACCCACATTCGTCCGATTTTCACGATTTCATGTCGCCCATAACAGTCG
>JAYVEJ010000609.1:0-3480 GCA_043748885.1 Luteolibacter sp.
TTCTTGGTGAGATCGGGATGGGTCACGAGGCGTCCGTGGTGTCACCTAACAAAACCGGATACATGCTGCATCCTTCCGGCGGCTCGATGCCGAGGCCGCTGGTGCAGTTCGCCTGCGGATCGAGATCGACGAGCAGCACTCGTTGGCCACGCAGCGCGAGGGCGGCGGACAGGTTCAGCGCGGTGGTGGTTTTACCCACGCCGCCTTTTTGATTGGCGATGGCGACGACTTTCATGCGGGGTGCGTGGGATTCAAAGCAGGCAAACTCTCCCGGCTGGCCGCGCCACTGGCAATCAAAACCGCAGCATCCTTCAAAATCACCGTCGCCGTCGCAAGGCTAGCAAGCTCCCAAGGCCGCAAAGCCAAACAGAGACGACGAATTACACCGCGCACTTCTGGAGTGCCAGCATTTTCTTCAGCATCGAGGGAAAGCAAACGGATCAAGTTTGAACATTAGTCGATCGGACATCTTTGAGGCTTGTAATACTGGACTTGATGGGCGTTCCCGGTTTCGCATACAAATGCTTTGGGGGCGTGATCCTAAGGACAAGCGTGCAAAGAAGGAGATTGTGGGGTGGTTTGAGAGTCCACTCCCGTAACCTCTCGAGTCTCACGTATCAAGGGAGTTCGTATAAATCAAAATCGCGTTGTTTCCATACTCGCGGCGGGCGACAAGCGAAAACTCGTCCGCCACGGGTGATGTCTTGTGGGAGGAAACTTCCATGATGAGCCAGCCATCCGCCGCCAACCGGGGTGGCAGCAAACCGCTCTGAAGCAGTTCGGTGATGTGGTCCTTGTCGCCGTGATATTTCCAATACGGCGGATCGGCGAAGATGAGATCGTAGCTGTCGGCGTCGCGCTTGAGGAAAGGCGCGACCTCGGATTTCACCGCGTGGCCGCCCTCGAGTCGGGCCTTGGTTAGGTTTTCGGTGATGACCTTCACGGCCTGGCGATGCTCTTCGACAAACGTGCAACTCTTCGCGCCGCGGCTGAGTGCTTCGAGGCCGAGTGCGCCGGAACCGGCGTAGAGATCGAGCACGCGCGCGCCTCCCACCCGCTCGCCGAGGATGGAAAAAACCGCCTGCCGCACGAAGTCGGTGGTGGGCCGGGTGACGGCTGGGGGAACCTTGATGGCGATGCGTCCGGCAGTTCCGGCGATGATTCTCATGAGGTGGTTTACGGGTTGAGGTTCACGACTGGGCCGTTTTTGCCGAGGCGTAGGGAAAGCCGGCTGATCGTGCCGAAGGTTTCCAAATCGAAGGCCGCGCGCTGTGGCGTGGCCAACGGAGTGAGCGACGGCCCGTCTTGGATGTTAGGGAAAATTTTGCTCACGATGGCGGCGACTGCTTCAGGGGCGGCGACCACGCGGACCGCCCCCGCAGTCCTGCCGTCTGCGAGCAGCCATGCCATCACCGGTAATCCTAACAGCGCGGGGATTGCCCGACGCCAGCGGCGAATGTCCCGGCGTTTCCCGCCGATGGGAGCCGCGGAATCCATGACCTAGTTCTTGGGAGCCGCCTTGGGCGCGGGTTTCGCAGCCGGTTTGGTGGCGGACTTTGCAGCAGGTTTCGGCGCAGTGGGCGTGGCTTCTTTGGTGAGGGCAGATTTCCCGAGCGGGAAACGGATCACCAGACTCTTGTCGAGCACGCGCTTGCCTTCGGATGAAAGCTCTTGGGCGCGATAGACAATCAGGCCGAATTTTTTGTCGGCGAATTGACCGAGCGCGAAATTTTCCTTGGTTTTGCCGAGGCCGGTTTCCTCCTCAAATTTCCATTCCATGCCCGTCCACTCGCCGAGGATGCTGGTCGAGTCCGCCTTGATGTCTTCGAGGCGTTTGAGTTCGCCGTTCGGTGAGCGGAATGAGTCCGGCGTGGCGGAATAGCGCAAGGTGGATAGCAGGCTGGCTTCGCCGGTGGAAGTGAGCGACCAAGTATCACCCGAGGTCTGGCGGAGCAGCAGCATGACATCCTGCATCGACTTGAACTGGCGCTTATTCCACAGCTCCAGATACTCGGCGTATTCGGCTTGGGTGAGGCCAAGGCGGGTGTCGTAGGGCAGTGGCAATCCGGGTTTCGCGGAGCCGGAAAATTCGCGGAACCACTTGGGATCCTTTTGCGCAGCGGCTTCCACCTTGGCCACGTATTTGTCAATTTCCGGCGGGGGTACCACCACGCCGATCTGAGCTTTCACTGGCACGTTTTGCTCGAAAAGCCCCGCGAAGACCTTGGGCACCTCAGCGGCGGATAGACTGGTTGCAAGCGAATAGGCGACGAACGGGAGGGTGAATTTCATGGACGCGGCGGAAAGCTGTCTGGCACTTGCCGAAAACTCAAGCGGCGATTCGTCGCGGGTAAGCAGCGCAATCAGCCGCGCCAGACTAAGCAGATCCTTAAAGATCTCGCGAAATTTCATCCCGACTACCTCTTCACCCGCATCGGCCTCGCGCTCGACGCGCTCGAAGCTAATAAACCCGACGCGGTGGTGCAGGCTCTCGGCCCGGCTCTCGATATCACCAAACTCTATCCCCAACGGGAGCTGTTTCACATTTCCGAGCTGAAAAACTATTACCTCGCGGTGGCCCTCTATCAGGCCCGTATCGGTGACCCGATGCTCGCTTGTGGCTTGGTGGCGGCGATGAAGGTCATCGATCCCGAAGGCGACGGATCTCGGCACATTGAGCGGGAGCTGCTGGTTCGCAGCACCCGGCAGTTAGGCGAGAGAATGCAGATGGAACGGGAGAAGCGCATCGCAGTCACAATGCAGCCCTTGCCGAAGAAAATCACCGAGCATGGCCAACCGACTTTCCAGCATGAGGAAATCCATGCCGTCTATGCGCACTCGATGGCCCTGCCGCTTTCCGCCATCACGGAAATCCTCGCCCTGCCACGGGAAACCCTCATCGCAGATCTCATCCATGTGCTGGACACGGAATTCATCGCCTTGCTGGTGTGGAATTGCATCGACCTTCGCGCCATCCGCCCGCTTCCACTCATCACTCAAGCTTGGGAAAAAGGCTGCATTGAGGAATTTATTACGGGAAATCTCGATTCCATTTCCGACGACATCGTCAGCCCCACCGGCCACCTACTCGATCGTCAAACAATACAAATCCTATCAACCCAGATCCTCACCGCCCGGCTCGGATCTGATAAAATCGACCGCCGCCGCCCATGACGAGCCAGTCCAAGTGGAAGCCGGTCGCAACGCTCCTTGCCCCTGCGGCAGTGGGAAAAAGCACAAGAAGTGCTGCCTGCGCTAGACCCGGCGTGCGCCAAGGAGTGGCGGACTCCGCCGGGGAAAATGTGGGGAGGGGTGGGTGACAGTAGGTTAGGCAAGGGAGTGGGTGTGAACGCAGGAATGAGAGCGCCGCGGACATAGAGTCCCCGCGAGGGGTGAGCGATAGCGCATCAAATCTGCCGGGACAGGGAATGAGGGTTGAAAGGAAACAACTGGTTCAGCCTGAATGATAACATCAGCACA
>JAYVEJ010000610.1:0-9058 GCA_043748885.1 Luteolibacter sp.
GGCAGGATCGCCAGGCAGCGCGGTGGTGCCGTAAAGGACGTCTCCCCGCACATCTTCCCATGTGTCCCTCAGGTCCAGCAACTGCACCGGCACCGTGCCCTTGGCTTGATACCACTCACAAATCTGATGGATGCCCGTCCGCCGCATGATTTCATCCCAGTCGGCATCCAACTGCGGGCCGTCCGCAATCCAAATCTCACCCCGTCCCTCCAACGCGATCAGCACATAATCCACCACCGCCCGAATCAGCGAGCCGTGGGTGATCACCTGCTCCCATTCGTCGCTAAGGTGCCGGTGCGCA
The DNA here is from genome assembly GCA_043748885.1 of Luteolibacter sp. Lineage (GTDB taxonomy): Bacteria > Verrucomicrobiota > Verrucomicrobiia > Verrucomicrobiales > Akkermansiaceae > Luteolibacter. Next base: position 302 of record JAYVEJ010000610.1, read on the forward strand.
TGCGAGATCAAATTCGGCTTAACAACCACCTTGTCGCCCGGGCGAATAATTGCTCCGAGAGGATTCCAATCGGCTGTTCCGTAGCGTGGTTGATCCAATCCAAGCATCTGAAGCAACTGACGGACTCCCTCGTAAACATCGTTTCGACCTCCAAGGCTCCCGCCACGGTGTTCCGGATATTCCACACCCGGATGAAACGGTGGAGTCGTTCCATAGCAGGCCGAAGGTAAACGAAAGACCGCTGTCACTGGCTCACTGGAGCCATTTTGAATAGGATTGGACATGGGAAAAATCGGTAAGAAACTGTTCAGGAATTGCAATCGGGAAAAGCGCGGATATCCATAACAAATGGTAGTAGGTATTTCACAAGGCGTTGTTGGAATCGGCTGGGGGGAAATAAGAACCGTTCATCCATCTTTCGTCTTCAAAAGATTCGTCAACGCATAAAACAACTGCGCCTGCGACCAGCGGAGGAACGGAAAATGATGGCGGAAGCCTCCGCGGAAGACGCGAGTTACGAAGTGGCCTGCTGGGAGTTGGTGTTCTTGGATCAGTTTATCCGCTAAACTCCGCGCTAACATGCCCGCTTCTGGAATCATGCCTTCGATCAAGGTTCCAAGTGTGATGCCCTCGGCAAAATCATACATCTCCAGCTTCGCGAGTTGAAGCCGTGGCTTGACCGCGAAGGGCTTCGGATTGCCATCGGCATCGATCAAGTGCTCCCGATAGTAGCTAAAACCCCGTCGAATCGAAGCTTCTATCCGCTCATCCGGCTCGATTTGGTGGATCTTGAACAAATTTTTCAGATTGAAGCAGGTGTGAAAGTTGTCGATATAGCTCTTCTTCTCGTTCATCGCATACAGCCACGATCCGTCGTCCGCTTGGGACTGGAGCACAAAGTTCAGATTCCGCCGGGAAGCCTCCAGATAGTCCGCCCGCCCAAAACGTTTCCCGGCATCGGCCAGCACATAAGCCCGATAGGCTGTCGCGTTGACCACCTGCCGCTGGTCAAAGGGCGAATAACTGCCCGCCGCCGAATCCGGCCCGGTCGGGAGGTCCTTGAGGTCGCCATGGATGAACTCGGCGATCTCCGCCACCCAGTTCTGGTATTTCGGATCGCCCGTCGCTTGAAACAGACCCAGATAGGCTTCGTAGCAATAGGGTGTGCAAGTGATATAGGGCGTGTTCTTGGGCCAGACCTCATCCTTGTTATTCTGCCAATCGAAGGGATAGCCCCAGCAAGGTCCACGAAAACCCGGAATGGAATAGTCCATGATTTCCTCCCCCAGCGCCACCGCCCGGTCGAGCAATTTCGCCTCGCCGGTCAACTGATGGAGATTCAGGAAGGCCAGCAGCAACTGCGCGTCGCAGGTCGCGAAGCGGTCCTTCTTGACGAACAGCGTTCTCAGCGATGGACACAGTATATCGATCGCCACCAATGGTGCCACCAGAGGAATTCCCAGCTTGCCTTTGGCGTAGTAAACCTTGCGTGACCACAGGCCGTAGCGGGTCCCCCAGATATCATAGGGATCGTAGCTTTCGTAGCCCACTTGATCGAGCCAACCTAGGAAGCGGGCACACGAGGATTTCAGGCGCTCAGGGGCGGGATTGTTCATTCTTCAGTGGTGCCAAGGCATGTGCGGCAGGCCGCGCCAACCGTCACGCCTTGCCTAGGCGAACGAGTTGGGTGCTGCCGTTGAGGATGTTCTGCCACCACGCTTCGTTGTTGAGATACCACTCGACGGTTTTCCGGAACCCCGACTTGTGATCCTGTTTGGGACTCCAGCCGAGTTGGTCGCGGATTTTGGTTGAGTCGATGGCGTAGCGGAGGTCGTGACCGGGGCGGTCGGTGACGAAGGTGATCTGTTCGGCATAGGGCCGATCGTCGGCCCGTGGGCGGATTTCGTCCAAGATTGAGCACAGCAGGTGAACGAGATCGTTGTTCCGAATTTCATTGTTGCCGCCGATGTTGTAGGTTTCACCGGGCGATCCAGCTTCCAACACGCGGATCAGGGCTTCCGCATGATCCTCCACATGAATCCAATCCCGGATGTTCTCTCCCGTTCCATAAACCGGGATGGACTCCCCGCGAAGCGCTTTGAGAAGCACCACCGGGATGAGCTTCTCGGGAAACTGATAAGGACCGTAATTGTTCGCGCCGTTCGTGACGAGCACCGGTAGGCCGTAGGTGTGGTGCCACGCCCGGGCCAGATGATCGGACGCCGCCTTGCTCGCGGAATAGGGCGAACGAGGATTGTAGGCGGTGGTTTCAGTGAATTCCCCGATATCTCCCAAGGACCCGTAAACCTCGTCTGTGGACACATGAAGGAACCGGAACGATTGGGACGGACTGTCAAATGTTGAAAAGTACTGCCGGGCCGCTTCCAACAGTATGTAGGTCCCGAGGATGTTGGTCTGGATAAAGGCATCCGGGCCATCGATCGAACGATCCACATGAGATTCCGCCGCGAGATGCATCACGCCTTCCGGCCGGAAGCCGGAGAAGGCTGCCCGCATGGCGGTCGCGTCGCAGACGTCAGCCTGGAGGAACCGGTAATTCGGCCGTCCCTCTAGGTCGCCGAGGGATTCGGAATTCCCGGCATAGGTGAGCTTGTCGATGTTCAGAACCTCATGGCCGCGGATCACCAGCAGGCGGACGAGATTTGAGCCAATGAACCCGGCACCGCCGGTGACGAGGACTCTCATGGACGTGGAAAACGGGAACCCATCACCTTTAGACTTTAACACTTATCTCAGTCTCCCTCAATCTCTCCGCGACCTCACTCAGCGAGATCACTTCCATGCCCGGATCCGCGGCGACTCCTGCCAAGAACCGTTCGAAATTCTCATCGTCGTGGTGCTCCTTGCTATGACCGATCAGCACAATCACATCCAGATCCCCATCTGGGACCGGAGGCGCATTGCGGATCCAGCGCAGCATCTGCCCAGATGACATATTATGAAAATCCAGCTTGATTGGAAAGCGTTGCGCCAAGAAGCGTAGCACACTCGCCGGACTGCGCCCCATGCCGAGTTGGCTCACCATCTCCCGTTGTTTTTCCTTGGGAATATTGCGGGAAAACTTGGCCATCAGCCGTCGCGGCGTCAATTGCTGGATCCGTCGTCCCATCCGTGAGTAAATCGGAATCTCAACCAGTGGCCCCGACGAATCCTCGACTGCCACGTCCGCAGATACCCTCCAGTGGCGTCGATCCTTCGGAACTCCGGTGAAGTCCAGATGCACATGCTCATCATTGCGCACCATTCCCTTCACCGCTGAGCTATCGATCACGATGCCACGCTCGGCCAAGGCTCTAAGCAGTTTGCGTCCCGGCTGGGCACAAAAAGCCCCACAGCGGTAAGCCGTCACGCGCCGGGAACTGCCTGCAGCTTGATAAAATTCATCGATCACTGCCTTGCGCCCGCCAATATAGGCACTCACTTCCTCCTGTGTTTTGAACAAGCTATCCACCGTGGGTTGCTCAGGCTTAACGATCCAACGGCCTGCCTCAAACCGCGATCCCACCCACTCGGGATGGAGATGGAGCTGCAGGTCATGGCCGCGTTTGATCAGATCGATCGCTTGCTCGCGGGACTCGACTCCCGGGTCGTAGCCCCACGCTTCCTTCAGCGCTTTCCGTTCGCGCCCGAACGCCAGATATTCCTCTGCTTCGAAAAACACCGTCAGCGGCATCCCGAATTTTTCGCAAATCCGGGCCATCCGCTCGGTCGGCTCCAGCATATGCCGCCGCACATCCCCACCGCCATTGCCGAAGATCTCGTGATCAACGGTCAGGCAGATCGATCTCATTATCGACGGCTCATTCATTCGATTGCATACCATGACTCTGCAGGATGATTGATCCAACAGATCGTCCGGCACCATTCCGTCATCGCGTGACGAAAACCACCTTACAGAATGGACAGCCTATCAAGCGCCTCAATTGGGCTTGATCTTAAGGCCAGTCGGTTGACTGGGTGGTGATTCTATCACGGGTGGAGGTTCTGGCGCCCCAACCGCTCCGAATTCGTAGGCTCCAATGTCCCACGCGGAGTTGAACGGCCGGGCTCCTCCGCTGCGGTCAACTTTGATCGAACGTCCATATTTGGATTGGAACAGATCATAAACCTTGTTGGCCGTCGTTCCAAAACCGTCCACGCCATTGCTTCCTTCCGCCAAAGCGTAGTTGCCCAAGCTGGCGTTTACGTAAGTCGGAGCCACATTGCTGTTACCCGGTCCTTTGGCACCATTGAGTGCGGCAACGGTCGTGTAGGTCTTGTCTCCTGTCTTGATGTAACACCCGCCGGAAACCTCTTGAATGATGTTACTTTTAAAGGTGTTCAATCCGCCTGCGTCACCACCGTCGAAATTCATATCCACGCCCGAAACCGCACCGTTTCGATTGGTCAGAATATTCCCCTCCGCATACCGATTGTGGCCGATGATGGGCGAAAGAATCCCGGCATCATAGTTGTCGATCGTGTTGTTGACGATGTAATGGTCGAGTCCGCCACGCAGCAAGATCGCCACACCTCCACCGGAATTGGAGTTTCCACGCCAATCGTCAATCGCACCCTGTTTGTCGTGGATGTCATAGAACACATTTCCGATAATGTAGATGTCGGTGTTGGTCGCGGGGGCATCTGCACCGCCTGCAATGGCTATCCCACCTTGGCAGTTGTATACAGTGTTATATATGATCCACAGGTTTTTCGGACCATACTGCCCGCCAAACCCGCCCGAGTTGGGAGAGCTTGGGCAATCGCGGCGCATCGTGTAGGCTGTATTCTGCGACATGATGCAATCCGCCGACCGTTTGCTCCAAAAGGCGGATTGCGCGATGTGGTGTGCTATGTTCCTTCCAATATACATGCGTTGCGAAACGTTTTCGTCGGGTGTCGAGTCGATACTTCCGCTACCCACTTGAATAGCATCCCCAGAGAGATAGGAAAATTCGTTATCAACAAACCACATGTCTTTCGTGGGAAACCCAACTGAAATTCCATGCGCGTCGGGATCGTTCTGCGCTCCATCATACATCCAATTGCCGGCCTTCGTGATCTTCATGTTGGCGATGACGAGCTGTTCGCTCGGGTCCACGGTGAGCGAACCGGAGCTTTGGACCACGAAGGTTGTGCCGTTGTGGGCGTAAGTCGCATCCGTGAAATTCGGATCAAGCGGGTCGCTGATACCCTTTCCCTTGGTTGACCCATTGCGAAAGCAGACGTGATCCACCCCCCCGGCAAGCTCAATACACCCCCCGCTTGAACTTTGACTCCAATCCCAATTGATGTTGTCGATGATGAGGTAGGATGTAGCCACTAACGACCAGCCTTTTGTGGCGATTGCCGGCTTGGTTGGATCATAGCTCAGAATCCAACACGGCGCAGTCGCCGTGCCTGCGTGACGGATGTAGTAAATAGAATGATCCGTCGTGTAAGTGCCGTTGACGAACACCACGCTTCCGGCTGGGAGAATGGGAGGTATGGATTCCCGGGGGTTTCCCGGAAAGCCCTCGTTCTGATTGGTGCCGCCAGCCTGGACATAATAGATATTGGGGATGTTCGACGTCCAGTTTGCAGGGGGCTTCGGTGCGGCTGTCTCGATCGGATTACCGATGGTCAGTCCCCAGTTGGGCGCAGGGATACCGATCGGTGGCGTCCATGCTTTTGCGCTGATCGTCAGCAGTATGGAGCAAATGATGCATGCGATGGCTTTCATAATTAATGGATTGGTGCAGAGTCTGAATCTGGGTTGTGGAGTTTTCCTCTCTGGATCTCCACCTAAAATGGCTAGGCGATACCCGTCACTGGTTCACACGCGCATGATGAATCACAAACACCGTGAAAACGGACGTGAATTTCGTCTGGATAGCAAGAATGCACTTGATGATTGGTGAGACTAATTAACAAAATTTAGCATTCCGGGTCGCCGGAAATTACGAAATTTTTGAATTTTGGCCAGTTTTATTTTCTCTGCGTCACTCAAATCAACGGCAGTTGCCCTTTAATTCAATGAATTTAAAAAGACTTGGTGATGATTTGAATGATGTTTTTGAAATGGTGGGACTGAAATTTATACGATCAGCCTCCCTGCCACCCGCCTTCACCCAATTTCGGGATCCAGAGGTGAAAGACCCGGTTTCACTCGCCTATTCAATGGCACAATTGGACTCGGCGGCCTTTGCATGATTCACCTCACCTCTGGAGTATCGATCCGATATGGATTCGGCGGTCTCGGACACTTTGGATTTGAGGACATGAGAATAGACCGTGTCCAGTGAGGCCATGATTCCGGCTCTCCCCAGCTTGTTTTCGAAAACCTGGCGGGCCGCAGCGCCAAGGCGGCAGCGTTCCTCCGGGTTGTTCAAGAGGCGCAGGATGGCATCAGCGATCTGCTGCTGGTTGCCCGGTTCGACAAAAAGTGCGGATACCCCGTCTTCAAAGAACTCAGGGACCGCTCCGACCGGGGTGGTGATGATCGCCTGTCCGCCTGCCGCCGCCTCAAGCACGACGAGCGGAAAATTCTCGATGTAGCTTGGCAGGAGCATGATCGTTGCCTTGCGGAACATCTCGACCTTGGCGTCCCCCCAAACTCCAGGATGCAAACAGAACTGCGGTTCCAAGGAATCAGTCGCGATTTGCCGTTTCACCACGTCAAGAATGCCCGGCTCCCGCTCCGGGCCGGCGAGGATCACTTCGAAATCGCTCGTTTGTTGTCGAACCAATGCCACAGCACCCAGAATATCTAGCACCCCTTTATCCCGGCACATCGTGCCGAGTGAAAGGATCGTGTTCCCGGGACGCTCAATGGGAATCTGCAATGCGGCCTGCTCGAACTCGCCGCTGATGGGATTGCTCACCACAAACAGCCGGTCCGGTGGGATGTTGGCACACTCCGCGACGACTCCACGCCAGTATTCACTGAGAACGATGAGGGCATCCAAATTCTGAAGCTGTTTCAACGCCCATCTCCTGCGCCGACCAGACAGGCCATCGACGTATTCACCAAAGTCGCCAGCGTGGATATGACCGATGGTTTTCGCACCAAAAATCCGTGCGAGAAGCAGCAAAAAGAGACCCTTTTCCAAGGCCCATGCCGTGGTAATCCCATAATGCGCCACCACGGGACGGTGGCGAATCAGTGCCCATAGCCATGCCAAGGTGTGTTTGACGAGGTAGATGATGTTCCATGCATTGAACCGGGCCTGCTTGGTGGTTCCATGGTGCCGGTCGGACGAGGGTGCCACGAAGGCATAGCGATCCTTCAGCCCATCCAGCAGCGCCTTGTTGACCGACGACACCGATTCCGTCGGATCGTCGCAGACCGGCCCAATCTGGACGGTGGGTTTTACAGTTTCAGAGTTCGATTTCATGGATGTGATTGAGCGATGGCCATTTCATAGACGGCCATGGTGCGCGATGCCACGCGGTCCGGGTGAAAGCCTTCCAGTGCCCTGGTCCGAGCCATTTCTCCCATCCGCTTCCGCAGGGCCGGGTCGGCAAGCAATCGATCCAAGTTCCTGGCAATGTCATGGATGTCGTTCGGTTCCACCAGAAAACCCGTCTCGCCGTGCCGCACCATGTAGGGCATGCCGCAACGGTTCGAGGTCAGGATCGGAATTCCGGCAGCCATTGCCTCCGCGATGCCCATCGGTGCACCCTCTTCGAAAGAGGTGAGGGCGAAGACCGCCGCCTTGGCAAGTTCCTCTCGCACTGCCTGCCCGGTAAGGCTGCCAAGCAGTTCGACCCGCTGCGCCAAACCGAGATCCCGAATCGAAGCTGCCAAGCTTTCTCCGTAATCCACTTCGCCGACCGGACCCGCCAGCCTGAGCTTCACACCATTACCGGGGTCCAAACGTGCGACGGCATCGACCAAGGCCTGTGGATTCTTTCTGCGACAGATCACCGCCGTAGAAAAGACCCTTCCGGGTTCCTCGTTCCGTTCAATCTCGAAACACTTGGCGTCAATCGGGTTCTCAATATCATGAATCACGCCGCGGGCAATGCCTCGAAGGCGTTCCCGGACATAGGGGGAAATGGCGACGATGTGGGGTTGTTCTCGCCACGTCGCCAGTTCCTCGCGTTTCCAGAGAACCGCCCGCAGGTGGTTTTTCCAACCGCCCACAAGCCGAGTATCCTCATGGATGAAACCATGGATGGTGAACACCCGCGGAAGATCGAGACTGCGGGTCATGACACCGAAGGTATCGTGAGCATGCACCACATCCGGTCCGAGTTCGCGAAGGAATTCCCCTAGGCGGCGGCGACCTTCGCCGCACGCGAAGCTCAGTAAGGAACCCAAGGCACGCGGAAGGCGATGGAGCGAGGCTCCGGCCCACTCGGATCGCTCGGCAACATCAATGCAGTCGTCAAAGGTGACGACGTGAATCTCGGTTCCCGCGATCTGGGCCAGCGCCCGGGTTAGGTTCACGCTGACTGCCTCCACTCCACCTCGGGGCGCGGAGGGATCCCGGGGAAACCAAGTAGCGAGTGCAATGCGCATGGACGAAGGTCGGCAGGCTATGTGAAAACAGGGGAGTCTTCGGAAACCCAGTCAATATAGCCCTTACTTCCCTCTAACGAGACCAACCTGCAAGGAGCTCCGACTACGACTCCAAATGCAGGGACGTCGTTTGTAACCACGGCATTGGCTCCAATCGCTGCATCCGCTCCAATTGTGATTCCACCGAAAATCTTTGCTCCAGGACCGATAAAGACCCTGTCGCCAATCGTCGGAACGCCTTTGTTCGCGCC
>JAYVEJ010000611.1:0-3471 GCA_043748885.1 Luteolibacter sp.
AGTTGGCGGACGGGCGAGTCGGGTTGGTTGAGTTCGGCGAGGGTTAGGGTGAGCGCGCGGGTGATGGCGGCGGTGACGCGGAGGTGGGCGGGATCGTCGGTGAGGGGGAGCACGCGCTTGCCCGAGCAAGCCTCGGCGACGGTGGCGAAGGCAAAGCTGCGGGCAGATAGATTTTCGCCGAGCAGGGATTTAACGAGCGCGGCGTCGTCCTTGGGTTGCTCGGGTTTGGTGGGAACTTTTGCCCAGTGGTTCGTCAACCCGTAATGGGTCAGCGCCCCGCCTGCCAAAAACGCGCAGATGATCGTGGTCGATCTGCCAGAGTTGCCGAAGATGAAATGGCGGAGCGTCATTGGCGTTTCAATTGATGCCAGCGCGAGGTGTCCGGGTGCAGCAGCGATTCCACGGATGTGTTGGTCAAGGCGTGGGTTTCGATCAAATGCGCAAGCAACACCAGCGACGCCACCGCATCGAACAATGCATCGTGCCAGGATTTCGCAGGAACGAGCACTCTGATCGAATCTGCCAGACCCTGCGCTTCGCAAAGAGCACCCAGCGAGTGATCCGGCAAGTCCGGCCACGCGGCGCGGGCGAGCAACAGCGTGTCGATCCACGGCCCGAAGCCGTGGCCGGGAAAGGCGCGGAGAAAGCGTTTCTCCGTGCCTTTGCCATGGGCGACGACGATGGCCCCGGCGAGCCGCTTTTTCACCTCGGGCCACAGCATCAGCAAGGCAGGAGCCTCTAGCAGATGCTGCGGACCGATGCCGTGGACTTTTCTCGCAGCCCATTGGATCGGCTGATCGGTGTGGAGGTAGGAAACAAAGGTGCCGTGGTGGCCGGCCTCCACCGACCATGAGGCGAGGCCGATCTGGACTGGGCTATCCGTTTTTCCGCGCGATGCGCCTGCCGATTCGAAGTCGATGGCGGTGAAGCGGCAGTGGCGGATGAGCGGCATGGGGGCGGACGACTTTCCACGGCTGCGATGAAACACGCAAGCCGCCAGATCTTCGTATGTAGTCCAGCCCTTTAGGGCGTCTTCGTTGCCGTGCGGAAGACGCCCTAAAGGGCTGGACTACGTGCGAAGAGCTTTATAGCCCCGCCCGCGCGGCGGCGAAGCCCGGCTTGATCACGTCGAAAATCAGCCTCAACCGTTTGTCGTAGGGGGCGAAGGCGCTCTTGATGGCGTTGAGCGAGAGTTTCTCTAACTCTCCGAGAGTCAGGTCAAATAGCTCGGTGGCGAGAGTGGTTTCCTGGGTCATCGAGGTGTCGCTCACCAGCCGGTCATCGGTGTTCAAGCAGACGCGGAAGCCACTGCGGAAAAATAAGCCGAACGGATGAGCGTCGATAGCCGCGCACGGCTGCTGTAGGCGTCTTGCCGCTGAGGATCTTGGGCTGCGTTAGAATGCTCATATTGGGGCGAATTTAGCAGCTTCTGTGGCCATGGGGAGGATGAAATCTGGACTGCGTTGAAGGTCTGCGGGGATCTCCCTTGATTAGTTAAGACTTACGAAATAATGTCCGGGCCGTTTTCCGCATGGTCAAAAAAAGCCGATCCAAGTCAGCCGGGCGTTCGTTGAAAAATCAGCGGCGGGCAAGGATTTCCTTTGCCCAAGTGCTGAGCCTGGCGAACCGGCGGGCTCACGAACAGGCGAACCGCCGCGGCGGAAATCGGGGCAAGAAAACCATCTGGGCGACCACCGCGACCGCCTCGGGCGACGAGCATTCCGAGACTCCCGAATGGACCAAGCGCCTGCTGCGATGGAGTCTGGCCTCGCTGCTTTTGCCGCTCTGCTGGGTGACCATGTGGACGTTTCTATCAAGATTCTCCCAGGCCACGGTCGATCCCGCTTCGTGGCGCACGCCGGAGTTTTGGTATTTTGCGACTGGCGCGTTGCTGATGATCGGCTGGTTCTGGTCCGGCTTGTTCCAGTCCTTTTTCCTCTATCTCTACGTGCTCGGCCATGAGCTGACACATGCGATCTTCGTGGTGCTCCATTTGGGAAAAGTCAGCGAGTTCCACGTCAGCGCGGACGGCGGCTATATCACCACCAACAAGACCAACCTGATCATTGCCCTGTCGCCGTATTTCGTGCCGTTCTGGGCGGTGGTCGCGGCGATTGTTTACGGCTCGTTGCAGCATTTCGCCGGGCTGGGACCGGAATGGGATCGCGCTCTTTACGCCTTGTTAGGTCTCACCTGGACGTTTCACATGGTGTGGACCTTATGGATGATCCCGCGTGACCAACCGGATTTAAAAGAGAACGGAACCTACCTCTCACTGGTCGTCATCTACTTGGCAAATCTGCTGGTGCTGGCCGGGTTGCTCTGCCTCGCACGCGGCTCGCCGATAGAAAACACGCGGGACTTCGCGCTCGAGTGGTTCCGCCACGCCGCCACCGCCTGCGACATCATGCTGCGCTGGGGCCACGGCCTGATCAGCGACATCCGCGCTGCGGCGAAGTTGTGAACTTCACAGGCCGGGTGATTTCCCTGCGGTCCCGATTGCAGCTATTCATCCACCAACGCGAAAGCATGGACGCCTTATCGAAATCAAAACCCTGTGTGCCCAGCCGATGACTATTCACGAGAACCCCGCCGCGCCCTTGCTGGAGGAGCCGCCCGTTCGGGATAGCTTCGGCGCGGCGAGACTCAATGCGTTTCAATCCGCGAATGGCAAGACTTACGACGTCGCCATCATCGGTGCCGGGATCAGCGGATCCCGGATTTTTCATCAGCTCTGCCGCCGAGGCTATCGGGTGCTACTGATCGACAAGGGGGACTTCGCCTGCGGGACCAGCCAGGCATCCGGCATGATGATCTGGGGCGGCTTGCTCTATCTCAAGAATCTCGATTTCATGACCGTGAGAGAACTCTGCCGGGCCCGCGATGAATGGCTCGTGCGGTTGCCGGAAAAAGTCCGTCCGGCAAGCATGCTCTATCTGCCAGGGAGGAAAATCCCGGGAAATCGCCATCTCATTCATGCGGGGATGTTGCTTTACTGGCTGATGGGTTCCCTAAAACGCCGTTTCCCGAGAAGCGGGATCGACGTTGCCTGCTTGAAATTCCTGAGGATTGGCAACTTCCGCCACGGGTTCTCGTTCGAGGAGGCAGTGTTGAAAGAATCTGATACCCGGTTCGCGCTGGAGTGGATTCTGCCACACATCGGCCCACAGACAGCGGCACTCAATCACTGCGCTGCGGAAAGCCTGGGGTTTAATCGGTCCAATGGCAGGTGGAGTCTCGAGTTGCGTGATCGCTTGCACGGCCATCACGCCACAGCCAGCGCGCGCTTCATCGTGAACGCGGCTGGTGTGTGGACGGATTCGGTGAACGACACGCTGGGCGTCGAGTCGCCTTACCGCCACGAGCTGAGCAAAGGAGTTTATATTGCCGTTCGGCGGCCAGAGCCTCTCCAACAGATCCTCATCTTCGACACGGAAAAAAATGGCGATACCTTCACCGTTTCTCCGTGGG
>JAYVEJ010000612.1:0-3469 GCA_043748885.1 Luteolibacter sp.
CGCGCCCGCGACGTGTTGGAGCAGTTTGAGTGAAATGTGCGCGGCGTCTAGGTTGGGGAACACCAGCACGTCGGCCGTCGGGCGGACTTCCGCAGCGGGCAACTTCATTTCCGCCGCAGCGGGATCGAGCGCGACATCCGCTTGGAGTTCGCCCTCGATGCTCACTTCGAGAAACTGCTTCATCGCCTCATCCTGCGCCAGCGCGGCGGCGGCGGCCATGCGGCGGGCATCCGGCGTGGCGGCTGAGCCTTTCGTCGAGTGGCTGAGCATCGCCACGAAGGCTTTGCGTCCGAGAAAATGGTGAGCCAGCTTGCCGGTTTCAATCGCGATGGCCGCAAGCTCGCTCACGTCGGGATTCGGAATCAGCCCGCAGTCTGCTAAAAATAGGATGTCATTTCCGCCCAAATGCTTGAGGTGAGCGCCGGTCAGCAGCGTCACTCCGAAAATTTTTGGGACGTTGGGCAGAGGCTTGATCGTGTGAAGGAGCGCCCGGAAATACGCCGCTGGCAGCGCTTGATTGCCGCCGACGATTGCATCTGCGTGGCCGTATTGGACCATCAGCGCCCCGAAATAGTGGGGGCGGGCGACGATTTCCGCCGGATCGCCGATCTGCATCGTGCGGTAGCGGGCCATATTTTCAACCCGTTGGCAGAACAGCTTGAAGTCCGACGCGAGCGGCGGATCGATGATGTGGACAAATTTCAGCGAAACTGAATTCGCCGCCGCCAGTGCCCGGATGCGCTCTTTGCTGCCGAGCAGGATGGGGGCGACCACTTCTTCTTCGACCAAGCGGGCCGCCGCTCGAAGGACCCGGAGATCTTCGCCCTCGGTGAAAACCACCCGTTTCGGATGGCGGCGGAGTTGTTCTAAGAGATAACGGGTGACGGAGTTGCCCGCGATGGGTTCTGTGGAAAATTCGGACATGGAAAGTCTGGTGCTTGCAGCGTGCGGCGACTCTAGTATGGCTTTTCGCGTCCGTTCAACCCGATTCATCCTCAAATCCGCAAGTGCCTGCTGACTATCATTCCCATACCCCGCTGTGTCACCATGCCGAGGGCGAGCCGGAAGCCTTTATCGACGCGGCTTTGCGCGCCGGACTCACCGAATACGGGGTCTCCGACCACGCTCCACAGATTCCCGAACCCTTCGATGACTGGCGGATGTCCGAAGCCGATTTACCCGACTATTTCCAATGGATCGCCCGCGCCCGCACTCACGCGGCTGGCCGGATTCCAGTCCGCGCCGGCCTAGAATGCGACTGGCTAACAGGCTGCCAGCCATGGATCGCCGACCTCGCTTCCCGCTACGAGTGGGACTACCTCATCGGCTCCGTCCACTACCTCGGCGACTGGGATTTCGACAACCCAAAATGGCTCGGTCGCTGGGCGGAAAGCGACGTCAACGCGGTCTGGACGCACTACTGGGAAACTTACGCGAAAATGGCGGATAGCGGCCTTTTCGACATTCTCGGTCATCCAGATTTGGTGAAAAAATTCGCCCACATCCCCGCCGGCGATCTAGATCGCTTCTACGAGCCAGTCATCGATGCCATCGCCGCGTCCGGCAGCGTCATCGAGCTAAACACCGCCGGTTGGCACAAGCCTTGTGCCGAAGCCTATCCCGCGCCGCGTTTTCTTGAACTCGCCTGCTCCGCCGGGATCGGCCTGGTGATTTCCTCGGACGCGCACGCGGCGCGCGAAGTTGCCCGGGATTTTCCCAGAGCCATCGAGCTCGCTAAAGCGGCTGGCTGCCGGGAAACCGTGCTGTTCGAAAAACGCCAGCGAAGCACCGAGACTTTGGACTAACAGGTCGTGGGTCGCTGGAAGGTTGGGCAGGCATTTCCGCCCATCACGTCACGCGAAGGTCTAACCAACCGCGAACTCTATCTGTTGTGGCGCAACTGCGGATCACGATTCTGAAACTGCCGAGTTTCGGCTTGCAACCCAAATCTCACTGCCCTAGAAGCTGCCCGCACAGCTTCTGACGAAAGAAAGGAGTGGGTCTCGCACCCACTCTTTTGCGTCTCCAGACATCAGCAGCGAACGCAGCCACCGCCCGCCATGACCAACGATATCGTCGCCCTCATCGAGTATTACGAAAAAGAAAAAGGAATCGACCGCGAGAAGGTCGTTGCCGCGCTGGAGTTCGCTTTCATCTCCGCCTACCGCAAAATGGTTCCCGGTGCCGACGCGATCGAAACCCTCCGCGCCGCCGTGGATACCAAGAAGGGCGAAACCAAAATTTACGCCTGTCTCACGGTGGTGGCCGACGATGACCACGCGGACAAATTCAACGAGGTGCCGCTTGCCACTGCTGTGAAAAAAGCGCCCGGCGCGCAGCTCGGCGACATCCAAGAGTTCAACGTCACGCCCAAGGATTTCGGCCGGATCGCGGTGCAGACCGCCAAGCAGACGATGATGCAGCGCCTCCGCCAAGCGGAGAAGGAAATGATTTACGAGGAATTCAAGGACCGCGCGGGCGACGTGGTTTCCGGCACCGTCCGCCGCTTCGAGCGCAACGATGTGATGATCGACCTCGGCAAATTCGAGGGCATCATGCCTAACAGGGAACGCGTCCAAGGCGAGGACTACAACATCGGCGACCGCATTCGCGCCTACGTTCTAGCCGTCGAAAACGAAGGCCGCGGCCCAGAAATCATCCTTTCCCGCAGCCACCCGAACTTTGTCCGCCGTTTGTTCGAGGCCGAGGTGAATGAAATTTCCGACCACACCGTGGAAATCCGCGGCATCGCCCGCGAGGCCGGTTTCCGCACCAAAGTCGCCGTCTGGAGCAGCGACCCGAAGGTCGATCCTGTTGGCGCTTGCGTCGGCATGAGAGGTGCTCGCGTCAAAAACATCGTCCGCGAACTCAACAACGAGAAGGTCGATATCATCCGCTGGAGCGACGATCCGAAAGAGTTCGTCCGCGAGGCACTCAAGCCTGCGGAACTCCGCTCGATCACCGTCGATGAAGCGACTCACACCGTCCACGTCACCGTCGATGAGATCGACCTCAGCAAGGCCATCGGCCGCAAGGGCCAGAACGCCCGCCTCTCGTCCCGCCTGATGGGCTGGGATGTCCAAGTCCGCCGCGACGAGTCCAAGGAAGAGCAGTTCAAGGAAAAAATTGGTGGCGCTGCCCACACCCTCGGCGAGCAACTCGGCATCACCGATGAGTTGGCTAACAAGCTAACACTTGCCGGTGGTTTCAACCCCGAACTCGTGATCGACATGCCGGCTGACTACATCGCCGCCGCCTTGGAAATCACCGAGGACGCCGCCGAAGCGATCCTCGTCCGTGCCCATGGCATCGTCAGCGGTTCTGCCGCCACCGCCTCTAACGACTGATTCCCCGACTCCCTAACATTATTCCCACTCCATCACTCCCTCGAACTCTGCCTACAAGCCGGATGCCCGAAAATAGCGACAGCCCTCCCAAGAAAACCAAGGTTCTCGATCTACTCGAAACG
>JAYVEJ010000613.1:0-3465 GCA_043748885.1 Luteolibacter sp.
GCGTCACATTCATCCGTGTTTCAGGGCCGAAATCCAGCCGCGCCCGCAGCAGGTCGAGCGGGAACGCCATGGCCGCCAGCCACGATCCGTCGGGAGCCAAGTCCGAGAAGGTGGCCACCTCGGGCATCGCGATTTCCGCCATCTCCGCCCGCACTCGTGGGGCGACAAACTCGCAGGTCCACCATGCGCCGTTGGCCGCAAGATTGAATTCGAAATACCTTCCACTGGCAGGATCCGCGAGGAAAAGCTCGGCGACGTCATACTGCCAAAGCCCAGCTTGGAAACATCCAGGCCGCGCCTGCGGATGGATCTGCGCGGGCTGCCGATGGCTCGCGATGAACCACAAATGGCCACCGTCCGCGACGACTGAAAACGCTGCGGGAACTCGAAGCGGCACACCGTGCAAGTCCGTTTCCAAGCCGCACAAGGGAATGTCCAACTTGCCCCAAACCAATGCCAGAGGACTGGTGAAAATCGTCATGCGCGGGACTGTGGCCGATGCCGCAATTTGCTGTCGAGGTCGGAGATTGGCTGAGGAGTCGAGCCTTCGAAAAATCGCCGGGAATTTTGGTCGCTTTTTTGGGGCAGACTTGCGTAATTTCCGCCTCACCAAATTAATTTCATGCCACGCTCGCGCACAGGATTTCACACCACCATCGAGTACATCGGCCCTCGCCCGCAAAAGCCGAAGCGACGGAATTTTTTCGGAGGCTGGGTGATCATCGTGATCGCCCTCGGCATGGGATTTTGGTTTGGTCGGCCGCTGATTCCATTTCTCAGAGCGGCCCAAGCGGGTGCCTCGATGGAGCAGGCGGACCTGCTGATTTCCTCGCTCAAAGAATCAAAGAAGTTCGGCAACACCCTTGCCGCCGCCGCGCTCGGTCAGTCCCTTTCGGGTGAAACCGTCGCCGAAGATCGCGCCTACTATCAGATCGCTTATCCTAACGGCGACGTGCCGCCTCACAAAGGCGTCGCCGCCGATGTCATTGTCCGCGCTTACCGCAGCATGGACATGGATCTGCAAGTCCTTGTCCACGAAGATATGACCGCGAATTTTCGGCTCTATCCGCAGCTTTGGGCCGCTTCAGCGCCCGATCCAAACATCGACCACCGGCGGGTTGCCAATCTCCAGCGCTACTTCGAACGCAAGGGCCAAACCCTCACCCCGTCCCGGAATGCCGCCGACTACCTGCCGGGCGATATCGTCGTTTGGTCGCTGGCCAACGCGGAAGCCCACATCGGCATCATCGTCCCCGGTCCTGCCGACCACGCCGGTGAAGCGTGGGTCGTCCATAACATGGGTGCCGGCGTGAAATGGGAGAGCATCCTTTTCGACTACAGCATCCTGCGCCATTTCCGCTTCCCGACCGAGGCTGCGGAGAAGTGAACTAACTGGTCTTGGCCGCGCGGCGTTTCATCAAGGCCAACGATGCCGTCGAGCCGTCCACCTTCTCTAACATCCTGTCCGCTTTGAAGGCCGTTAGCTTTTCGCCGCTGAGGGTGGCATCCATAAATTTTTCGATGCCATCGTCCACCTGGACATTGGCGGAGGCTTTGGCGAGGTCTTCCAGCTTGGTGCCTTCGTGGGAGACCATGTCGGTGTAGTGCTTGACGTTATCGACCGCTTGTTGATCGAGCCAGTTTTTGAGCAATTCCTGTTGGGCCGGAGTTAGGGAATACTGGCGGGCCAGCTCGGCGGCCTTGAGAGTCCGCCCAGGCCATGCCGACTAACAAGCCGACGACGAGTGTGATGTAGGGACGCGCAGTCGTGGTTCAGTTAGTTAGTTAGAAGATTTTTCTTCAAGGCACGCTCACTTGAGTTCGCGGCGGAGTTCCACGATGCCGTCGCGGATTTCAAACACGGAAGCGCGGATGTGGTCGAGTGCCGCGCGCTGGTCGGGATCGCGCTCAAGCTCCATGAGCTGCTGGCAGGCACCGACCGATTCGTTGAGCCAGTTCAAGCAACGCTTGAGCACGGCGAGAACGAAGCCGGTTTCCGGTTCGTAGCCACTGCCGCGTCCGTGCAGGACACCGGCGAGTTTACCGCTCACTTGCAGAAGATTGGTGATGAGCTGATAGGATGGCGTGCCGGGTCCCGCGTCGCGCTCGATCACGTCCATCGCCCGCATCGCGAGTTCCTGAGCTTTCGCTTGCAGCGGATGATCGTCTGCGGCGCTGAAGGATCCTACGTCCTCGGCACCGAAGTCATCATCCTCATCTTCAAAATCTAACTCATCATCATCGTCTAGGCCATAACTCTTGCACTCGTCGGGGAAATCGTCCTCACCCGCCTCGGCGCGCTCGGCGAGCGCGTCTAGCAGCCCATCCCAACCCATCACGAAGGCTTCCTTCTGCTCGCTGTCTGAGTCCTCCATGTATTTTTCCAACACCTCTTGATAGGCATCGGTCAGCCGGTCGGATTCCTTGAGCCGCTCTTCCCACGCATATTCGTCGAGTTCCAGGGCGACATCCGGCTCCGGTCCCTCGGGATCGCGGCGGCGGATTACCTGCGCCATGAAATCTCGCATTGAGTTCAGATTCGCCAGTTTTTGAGCGTCCTCGGCGTCCTCATCCATCTGCCATTCGTGTGGGAAAATGGTGAGTTTGTAGGCAGAGGTTTCGATGACCACCCGCCCGTTGATTTCGCTGAACCACTCCAGATAAAGCGTGTTCCGCCACTCATACGGAATATCTAACTGGTTGTGGTAAAGTTCATTGAACTCCTCCTCGCTCACCGTCGGCACCTTGTTCTTCCGCGAGGCAGTCATGTCGCCCACGATGCCGGCTTGGTCCACGTCGAGCGCCTCCGCATCAGGCGTGGATTGCGGCGCGGGATTGTCAAATTGCAAACGGGTTCCCGCGAGGTCCCGCCAGCAATCGCCATCGAGCGAAAGGATCAATGGCTCGTCCCGCCCGGCCAGCCAAATGCGGCCCGTCGTGTGACCCTCGACGGTGTTGTCAATTTCGCCGTGATCGACCGCGTCCTCGATCCTCCATGCCATGGCGGCGAGTTTCCACACTGCGGGGGCTGCCCGTCAAGCAAGCGTCTTGAAGGAACTTTCGCCACGAGTGATTGGCCAACGTCTTTTATCACCGCCAATGGGCCTCCGCTGCCTCCCGCAGAGATATAAATTCTGCGGAATTAGACCTTGGCAAAACACCAGTGAAAGATTTCTATCACTACGTCCACTCCGGTGGATGGGGACTTCAAAAGCCCAAGCAATAGCGGTCGGCATCGACCGCAACGATGCCGCCAAACCGACCAAACGGCCGGGGGGGCGGCGGCGCATGTCCAGACTGTCTCTTCGGAGAGAGTTAAAGGCCGTTGCGGCTGACTATTGCCAGCTTTTGAACTCCCCGTCCACCAGGAATGACTTATCTAACCAAGCATTTCCCATGAAACCAATCTTGCTCGTTTTACTGGCCGTGATGACCAGCGTTTCTCTTGTTTTCTCCCAGAGTGAA
>JAYVEJ010000614.1:0-3462 GCA_043748885.1 Luteolibacter sp.
TCGTTGGTTGCTCCTCTCAGAAAATGCGTGGGAGCCGTGAGGTGCCAACCTTGGTGCGACGGCGCAGGACGGGCCGATCCCGAGTGCAACGATGGCTAAGGGCAGCAGCAGGGTTTTCAGGCAGTGAGGTGAGCGGCGCATGGTCAAGCTTGGGGCGTGTTCAAATTCCATGAAACTTCGGCAGAAAGGCAATTGCGCGGTTCGGTTAAGTATCCCTGAAGCGCGGCCCGCAAAATAGCGGCCCCCTCAACTCACTGGCAATCCTTATTCAAGCAGGTTAATTCAGCAAACCGCGCCATGATTGAATCGCGCGTTTGACATTGCCGTTTCATTCGCTTGATTCGGCCCCACCCATGCGCTCAGTCACTCTCCCCGAATCCGCCTCGAAGCGGAAACTATTGGATGCCGCCGAACAGTTGTTTGCCGACAAAGGCTTCGAAGCGGTATCCGTCCGCCACATCACCCAACTCGCGAAAACCAACGTCGCGGCGGTCAACTATCACTTCGGCAGTCGCGATAAGTTATTAAGCTTGGTGATGATGCGAACCCTGTTCCCGATTAATGAGGAACGCCTGGCACTGCTGGAATTGGTGGAGCGAAAATGGACCGGCAAAGTCACGCCGCTGGAGGAAATCATCGACGCGTTCGTCCGCCCGCTGGCGACCCAAGTTCAAAAATCCGGTTTAACCGAACGTTTGTTCTACAAATTGGCCGGACGAATTTTTGCGGAGCAAAGCGACGGGATGCCACCGCATATCGAGGCTCAGCTCCGGCAGGTCGTCGAGCGTTTCACACGATCGTTCTCCAAAGCACTGCCGATGCTTGCCATGGAAGATCTCGTGTGGCGCATCCACTTTCTGGCAGGCGGGATGATTCATTTGCTCAGCCATCAGGACATCATTCATCGCTTGTCGAAGGGCGCGTCAGGCACTCCGACCATGGAGGCCACGCTCAGTCGCTTCATCCGTTTCGCCGCCGCCGGCCTGCGCGAGGGAACTGAACCCGCCGAGCCTGCGCCCGAGGGACCGCAAGCGACATTTGATTTCTGATGTTCGTTGTTCGTTGTTCTTTCTCATTTCAGAGTTCCCAAATCGCGCGGCCCCTCTAGGTTCCCGCCCCCATGTCCGCCAAGATCCGTTTCACCTCCGCCACCGCCACTGGGCTGGTGCTTGCCAAAGTCGGCCACCCCCAGCGCGATGAGCCGCTGCAGACCTCCAAGGAAGTTTTCAAAGTCGGCGAGAGCGATCAGGAAACTTTAGCCACCCTTTTCCTCAAGCCTTTCAAAAACCTAACTGCCCACCGTTTCAGCCACCATTCGTCACTCGATCAGCATGAAATGAACGCCTACGCCGCCGCCATTTTCGCCTCGGACGACGGGCTGTTGGAAAAAGGCTGCGACATCGCGAAGCGACTCTACGCCAAGTCGAACCACCCTAACATCAAGTCCGGCGACCTCTGCATCTCGCTGGTCAAGGACATCGACATCGACGGCGAACTCACTCAGGGACTGTGCATTTTAAAATCCGAGAGCGTGGTCCCGTTCCTCAGTATTTCCACCCGCGATGGCGACCTCGAACTGCACACCGAGCAGGGGATCAACCCGGAAAAAATCGACAAAGGCTGCCTGATCCTCAACCACCTCGCGAGCAAGGGCTACTACGTCCTCACCTTCGACCGTACCGGCTCGGACTCGCGCTTCTGGGTCCGCGATTTCCTCGGCGTGGTGCCCATCACCGACAGCCCGTTTCTCACCAACAAGTATGCCAACATGGCGGTCGCCTTCCTCGAAAAGGAAAAGAAGGACAAGCCCAAGGCCGACGACGACACCCCGCCGTGGGACAATTCTAACGCCGCCCGCGATGCGATCACCTACTTCGAGGAAAAGGCCAATTTCAGCCTCCACGAGTTCGAGGAGCAAGTGCTCAAAACCCCGGAAGCCAAGGCGAAATTCGCCGAGCACCGAGACAAGATCGAGCAAGAGCAGGGCCACAAACTCGACGACTCGTTCGAGATTTCCAAAAAGGACGTCACCAAGGCCAAGAACAAGATCCGCACCTCGATGAAGCTCGATACCGGCGTGGAAATCCGCCTCAAGCCCGCCCTCGCCGCCAAGCCAGACGCGGTGTTAGAACACGGCTTCGACGAGGTGAAGAAGATGAAGTTCATCAAGATCTACTTCAACGAGGACCTCGCCGATTGAGCCGAGTCCACCCACGGACCGCGAAATTTATTTCGCCTGACTGTGAAGCTTCTCAAAGAGTTCTATTTTTACGGGAAAAGTCAGTGCCGCGAGGCGTGGCCTCATCGCTTGTTTTTCCGAACACCAAAGGTGTTTTGTCCTCCAGCCCGGGGTTGCCGTGCACGGCTACCCCGGGAAGAGAGTCATCTAGGTCATGAACTCCAACGGAGTTCCGGCGGGGTGGGTTCGTCGGATGAAAGGGCGGATGACCCGCCTGCACATAAAGTCCGGAACCCCTTGGTGGTTCGGGTCAACGCACCACCTATCCCGGGGTAGGCGTTCGTGCCTCACGCCAACCCCGGGCTGGAGGACGCAACCCCGTGGGTGTTAGAGTTTCACCAAGCCTAAATGGCATTGGCCTGAAGGCTTTAGGTCGGCCTGTGGCTAATCCAATGGCCACCAAGTGCTCGGCACTTATCATTCGCAACCACTCCATCCCCCGCGAACTCATTGCTTCGCTCCGGCAAAAGCTGAAAGCGATGCAGGGTTTGGCCCGCTCTGGCGAGCCTTCTAGTTCCCGCCGCCCTCAGCCGTGAAACGGAAGCGCTCGTTTGATCGTTTCAAATCTCGCGGCTCGGGCAAGTTTAGACTTTCCACCTGAATGCCGAGGTTTTGCGCTGCATGTGAAGCGCATGTCGAGGTGTTCGATCTTGACTCATTGTCCATAGACCTCGCCGTGATTTCGGCATGGACTTTGAGTCATGCCGACAAATGATTCCGTTCTTGCTACACTCGGGCAAAACGTTCGCAAAACCCGTGAAATTAAGCAACTCACCCAGGAAAAACTGGCTGAGTTTGCGGGCCTCGATCCGACCTATATCAGCGGCATCGAGAGGGGGCTGCGAAACCCTGGGATTAACAATGTCGCTAAGATTGCGAAGGCACTCGGAATCACAACTTCCGAACTTTGCACGGGGGTAGAGGCGTGAGCGCGAAACCATACAAAAAGCCAGCAGTGGCGATCAAGCCTTCGCCCAAGTTTCCGAAAAAAGTGCCAGCGCCTATTGCTGAAACAGCTCTCAAGGAGGATCCAACGCCGTATAGCTTCACCCCATCTCCCAATCCTCCGAATACGGCGGACACGGACCCTGAATCGCTCCATTTCATCGATCTCTTCTGCGGCATTGGTGGCTTCCGGATCGCTTTCGAGAAAGCCGGGGGCAAGTGTGTCTTTTCAAGCGACTACGACAAGTTCAGCCAACAGACCTACAAGGCAAACTTTG
>JAYVEJ010000615.1:0-9021 GCA_043748885.1 Luteolibacter sp.
CCTGATAGACGCCGAGCCGAAGGGTCTGCTGCCCGACTGGATGCGCTTCATGAAGGGCGTGGTCGATAGCGCGGATCTACCGCTCAACATCTCGCGCGAGTCGATGCAGGACAGCGCGTTGATTCGCAAACTCGGCTCAGTCATCAGCAAGCGGGTGATCAAGATGTTCGAAAAAGAAGCGGAAGCGGACCCGGAAAAATACCGGGGTTTCTATAAAAAGTTCGACCGCTTTTTCAAGGAAGGCATCGCCACCGACTATCCGAACCGCGAGGCGCTGGCGAAGTTGCTGCGCTTCGAGTCATCTCTAACTGAGCCCGCTGCGGTCTGCGGATTCGCGGATTATGTTTCCCGTGCGAAGGACGGGCAGGAGTCGATTTACTACCTCGTCGGCGGCAGCCGCGAGCAGGTCGAGAGCAGCCCCTACATCGAGGCATTCAAGGCGCGCGGGCTGGAAGTGATCTATTTCACCGATGCGGTGGACGAATACGTGGTCGAGTCGTTAGGTGAGTTCGACGGCAAGAAGCTGGTCTCGATCCGCCACGGCGGCGTGGAGCTGGAAGACCACGCGCCGGAGGGCGACGCGTTGTCCGAAGAACTAACAACCGCGCTGTGCGGTTTTCTCAAAGACGAACTCGGCGACCGCGTGACGGCGGTTGCGATCGGTAAACGGTTGGTGGATAGCCCGGTGATCGCGCTGGTCCCAGCCGATGGCATGAGTCCCCAAATGCGCCAGATGATGCGGGCGATGGACGAGAATTTCAAAGACGACATCAAGGTGGAGCTGGAGATCAACCCGCGCCATCCGCTGATGAAGAAGCTCGCCGAGGCCAAGGACAGCAACCCGGAACTCGCGAAACTGGTGGCTCGGCAGTTGTTGGACAACGCGCTCATCGCCGCGGGTCTGCTAGAAGATGCCCGCGATACGGTGACCCGGATGAACACTCTGATGGAGAAAGCGATGGGCTGATGAAAGCCTTCTGTCCCGAGTGCAAGAACAGTCTAACCGGACCCAAGTCCGCGATGGGAACCCGCGTCGATTGCCCGGAGTGCCGGCATTCGTTCTATTGGACGGACCGCCAGCACGCTGGGGAAACGTTCGTGGTTTACGACCTCGAAACGACCGGGCTGGACCCGGAGCAGGACGAGTTCATCCAGATCGCGGCGATGCGGTTCACAGCGGGCAGCCTATGCCCCGAGGAGACGTATGCGAGTTTTGCCAAACCTCGGCGGCCGATTTCCGCGTTTATCGAGAGTTACACCGGCGTGGGAAACCGCCATGTCGCAAACGCTAACAGGCCGGAGGAGGTGCTGTGCGAATTCGCCGCGTGGTCGGGCGACTCCACGCTCATTGCGCACAACGGCCTGCGCTTCGACAGCAAATTTCTAGCAGCGACTTGCCGCCGTCACGGCTTGCCGATGCGGGAGGTCCACAGCATCGACTCGATCCACATGTCGAAGATGTTGTTTGGAAAAACTCGCGGCACCGGCCACTCGTTAGACCATCTGGTGTCGCGGCTGCGGATCGACTCTCAAAGCGTCCGCCGTCACGACGCGCGCGGCGACGTGGAAATCCTCGGCCGCGCGGTGGCGGGGATGTGGCAGCGATTAGGGCTGGACCGCGCGTTCAACGGTGTGCCGCGCCACGGCGCATTCCTGCCGTTGGATCGCCCTTGATGGGCGGCTTACGCTGGCGCGATGATCACTCCGGGAATCGGGCCTGGACCTTCTGGGCGATCTTCTTCCGCTGGCTTGGGAGTTGGCTTCTTCTTGAGTTCGTCGGGGACCGGCGGTGGCTTGGGGGCGGACGGTGGATTGCGCATTTCGCCGAAGTCGATGATGTCGCGAAGGTGGCTGGCATCGAGAGTTTCAAACTCCAACAATGCCTTGGCGATGATCTCCACCTTGTCGCGGCCTTCGTTGAGGATGCGGGTGGCGATTTCATAGGCTTCGTCGATGAAACGCTTGATTTCCTCGTCGATGACTCGGGAAGTGCTCTCGCTGTAGTTGGTGCGGCGGCCACCCATGTCGCCGCGGCCGAGGAAGACCGGACCGTCGCCTTCGCCGTATTCGACCATGCCGAGTTTGTCGCTCATGCCCCATTGGCACACCATATGGCGGGCGAGCGAGGTGGCTTGGCGGATGTCGCCAGAAGCGCCGTTAGAAACATCATCGCTGTGGAAACCTTCGGCGATGCGGCCACCCATGGTGACGATGAGATTGGCCAGAGCCTCCTTTTTCTGAGTCGAGTATTTGTCGCCTTCTGGGAGAAACATGGTCGCGCCGAGGTAAGGGCCGCGCGGGATGATGGTGACTTTGTGAAGCTGGTCGGTATCGGGCAGCACCATGTTGAGGTAGGCGTGACCGGCCTCGTGCCAGGCGGTGCTGGTTTTTTCCTTGTCGGACATCGCTAAGCTGCGGCGCTCGCGACCCCAGCGGACTTTGTCGCGGGCTTCTTCCATCTCGTCGAGAGTGACGGCAGTGAGTCCGCGGCGGGCGGCTAATAGCGCGGACTCGTTGATCAGGTTCGCCAGCTCAGCACCGGAGAACCCGGGCGTGCCACGGGCGATTTTCGAGAGATCCACGCCGGCGGCGAGTTTGATTTTCTTCACATGGACGCGCAGGATTTCCTCACGGCCATTCACGTCGGGAAGCGAGATGGTGACTTGGCGGTCGAAACGGCCGGGACGCAGCAAGGCGGGGTCGAGGACGTCGGGCCTGTTAGTCGCGGCGATGATGATGACACCTTCTTGAGTGTCGAAGCCGTCCATCTCGACGAGGAGTTGGTTGAGCGTTTGCTCGCGTTCGTCGTGACCGCCGCCCATGCCGTGGCCGCGATGGCGTCCGACGGCGTCGATTTCGTCGATGAAAATGAGGCAAGGCGCGTGCTTGCGGCCTTGCTCAAACATGTCGCGGACGCGGGATGCGCCGACGCCCACAAACATTTCGACGAAGTCGGAACCGGAGATCGAGAAGAACGGCACGTCTGCCTCACCGGCGATGGCGCGGGCTAACAGCGTCTTGCCTGTGCCGGGCGAGCCGACCATTAGCACGCCTTTGGGGATCGAGCCGCCGAGCTTCTGGAACTTGCGGGGATCGCGGAGGAAATCGACGATTTCGAAAAGCTCTTCCTTGGCTTCTTGGATGCCGGCCACGTCCTTGAAGGTGACCTTGTTGCGGTCCATCGTTAGCAGGCGGGCTTTGCTTTTGCCGAACGACATCGCACCGCGGCCGGCCGATTTCATCTGCTGGCGGAACAGGAAAAACAAGATGCCGATGATCAGCAGGAACGGCAGGAAAGTGAACAGCGCACTGCTCAGGTAGTCCTTGTTACGCTCGTAAATGGCCTTGTCCTTGAGCAGCTTGTTAAGGTCCGCGCTCTGGATCGCGGTGGAAACGGGGACGCTAAATTGCACGGCATTGGGGATCATCCCCTTGGCATCCGTTACCAGTTCTTGAATGGCGACAATCTTGCGGGTGCCGACGATCACCGCGTCGTCCGAACCGGCGGATGTTAGGATGCGGGGCGATTTTTCAGAATCCGCGAAGTCGATCAATTTCAACGCCAGCACTTTGCGAAACTCCGCGAAGGAAATGGTATCCAGGTTGTCACCTTCTAGCGGCTTTTCTGCGGCGGAGCTGACTTGCTTAAAGCGGATATTGTTGCCCAGCAGCTCGTTAATTTCCGCACCTTGGAGGGTGAGATTGACGGGCACTTGGAAGTCTCTGCTAGAAGCTTCCTTAGGAGCGATGACCTCTGGAGTGAGCCAACCGGTGATGGTCGCGTCAAACGAAGTGTCGGTGGTGATGACCTTGAGCGGTTGCTTTGAGTTATCCACCACGACGCGGCCTTGTTCCCACGCTTGGCGAAATTGCGAGTAAGTGAGGGATTTCACAACCCCCTTGGTGATCGGGTTAAAGAAGGCAACACCGAGGATGACCGTTGCGAGAACCATCAGGCCAAGGACGCGCCAGTTGAACCCGTTGGCGTCACCCGGAGTGCGGTTAGGGCTGTTGGAAGGCGGAGTGGAATTCGGTGAGTCGGACATGGCTGGCAAGAAAAACCCCGGCGGTAAAGGGCTGCGCGATGAAGACTGCGCCGCTTGATGCCGTTCGGGAGTGAGGGAGGATACCGTAAGGGGATGAAAAGCAAACCCCTTTTTTGCACGGGCTTGCGGGTGGCTGCGGGGTCTGCCAAGAAAGGCCCATGGAACCACCCGTGCCCCCGAAAGATCCGCCGCCAAGCTCGCGGCGGAAGGTGCGTGCGCTGCGGTGGTTGCAAGCGATTCCCGGGGTGGGACGGTTGCGCGCACTGCGGCCGGGAGCGGATGCGCACGTCGGCGTGCTGGTGGATGCGTTCGCTGCTTTTGCAACGCTTGACGACGAGCTGAGCACGCTCGAAGCGGACTTGATTCTGGACATGCTGCGGAGTGCATTTCCTGAAGTGGACCACGGCTGGTTAGGCCGTCGCTTGCAGCGGGCGGTGCGCAATCCGCGGCCGCTGCAAGGGCTGGCGGTCGAGCTGAAGGACAGCTTCGACGATCCGGGGAAACTCGCGCTGGGCTTGCAACTTTTTACGCTGGTGGATGCGGCGGGGCGCTCGGAGCGCAACCGGTCGAGCTTCGAAATTTTTATGCGGCGGTTAGGTCGCCCGGATTACGGGGTGGCGATCTTGCGCGAAATGCGGGGCGACGCAGGCGAGCCGACGGACGCGGACTTGCCATTTGAGCGGCTGGTTTTCGGCAAGGATGGCGCAGACGTCCTATTGCCACCGGCGGCGAGCGATCACGAATTCCGAGTCTATCGCGCCGGAGATTTGATCCTCGTTAGAAACACCGGTCTCGCCTCGCTGTGGATTCGCGGGCGGTCGGTGGAAACAGGTTCATTCCTGCGGATGCGCGAGCGCCAACCGCTGGTGGTGCCGGGCTGGACACTGAGCCACGAGGATCTGATGTTTTTTCTGGATGTAAAACGCACGGGCAACACCCCGTCGATCTATCTGGAGGGTGGCGACGCCGGGCTAACCGCCGAGCGGACGCGCGGGCGGCAGAGCGCATTGCGGGTGAGTTTCGGGCTGGAGGCGCAAGTCGAGGCGCTACGCGATACCGAGCTGCACGCCGGCAGCCGCGGACCCTTGAAAAAGGGCGACATCGTGACTTGCCGCAACCACGAGCGGTTAGGCGACGCCTCGGGCATCAGCCTTTCGATCAACGAACTCCGCCGCAAGGCCACTCAGTCGGGCCGGCGGTTCCGGCTGGCGGGCGACCGCCAGGAGTATCTTGTTTCTAACGACGCCGCCTCGCTCTCGCCGGGCGATTTGTTGTTAGGCTCCAAACTCTCGCCGAAAGCGGTGCTCTTCATCCGCTACGACGCGCAGGGCGCGGAAGGCGAGCTGGTCGTTAGAGAAAGCCACGGTGCGATCTTGGTGGACGGCGTGCCGGTGCGCCACACCGCGCCGTTGAAAGACGGCTCACTGATCCGTCTATCCGGCAGCCAAGCCGTGCGATGCCGGTTCAGCGAAGGGTTTCTCGACGAAGAGCGGACGCTGATCGAGTCGCTGCAAGTGGAGGACGTGATCCATGATTTCGGGCCAGAATCGCGGGCGCTCGATCACTTGAACTTCGAGGTGAAGCGCGGAGAAATGCTTTGCATCATCGGTCCCAGCGGCAGCGGCAAGAGCACCTTGCTCGCCGTTCTATCAGGCCAGCGCGAGCCGACTCGCGGCAAGGTGAAATTGAATGGAATCCCCTTGTATGAAAGGCGCGAGCAGCTCGTGCCCTTCATCGCCCATATGCCGCAGGAGGAGGCACTCAACCCGCAGCTAACGGTCCGTGAGCACCTGCGCCATGCCGTCACGATCCGCCGTCCCGTGCTGTCCCTAGCCGAGCACGAACGGCGGGTGGACAGCATGTTGGCGGAACTCGGCTTGCAGTCGATCGCCCGCCGCCGCGTCGGCTCGCCGGGTGACAAAACGATCTCGGGCGGCGAGCGCAGTCGGCTCAATTTGGGCGTGGACCTCGGCAGCCGGGCGGAGGTTTTCCTGTTTGATGAACCGATCTCCGGCCTCTCGTCCAAGGACTCCGAGCATGTCGCAGAAACCCTGCGCTCGCTGGCCCGCGAAAAAATCGTGATCGCCTCGCTGCATCGTCCGGGCGCGCCGGTGCTGCGCTTATTCGACAAAGTTCTGTTACTCGATAGCGGTGGACGGCTGGCCTACTTCGGCACCCCGGCGGCGATGGTCGGTTATTTCCGCGACGCTTGTGAGGAGCTGGCGATTTCCCATCCCTCGGTCACTGCGAAGTCGCCGTTAGGCGCGGACTTTGTGTTCGACGTGTTAGAAACGCCACTGAGTTCCATCGGCGGCGGCTCGAACACCGGCGCGGCGCGGCGCTTCCCGCCGTCGTTCTGGCAGGAGCGTTTCGAAAGCGTGGATCTGATGCAGTCACTGCAACTCGGCGGTGGTCCCGTTTCCAAGCTTGCCGAGCAGCGTGAAGGCGACCGCTTGCCGGTGCCGCCCAAACCGACGCGGCGATTTCGCGCGGTGCTGGCCGTATTTGCCACGCATTTCCTGCGCTCGCTACTCTCCAAGCTGCGAAACCGCGGGACGATCTACAGTACCTGCCTCGAAGCCCCGCTGTTAGCCGGTTTGATCGCCATCACCCTGCGCTCGTCGGCGGAAGGCCCCTATCAATTCGCCACCGCCTTACACATTCCGGCCTATCTATTTCTCAGTGCCACCGTCGCGATGTTTCTGGGTCTGACCAACTCGGCCACCGAGGTCTTGCGCGACCGCCCGATCCTGCGGCGCGAGCGCAACTGCCAGCCCGGTGCCGGCTCCTATGTGATGGCGAAATTCGCCGCGCTCGGCCTCGTCGCCGCAGTGCAATGCTTGGCCTATCTTATCGTGGGAAATTACTTTTTAGAAATCGACGGGATGTTGCCCTATCTGTGGCTGTGGATGACTCTAACGGCCTGGACCGGCACCGCGATGGCACTCGTCGTTTCCTCCGTAGTGAAGACCGAGCGCGCCGCCCTAACCGCCGTGCCGCTGTTGCTGGTGCCGCAAATGTTGCTGGCCGGTGCGCTGGTGCCCTATCGGGAAATGAACCAGCGCCTGTTCAACAACGTCGATGCCATCCGCGACCGCGGCGGCGTGCCGATTCCGGCGGTCATCATGCCGCTGCGTTATGCCTACGAGGCGATGATCGTCGCCCAGGCCACCCGCAATCCATTCGAAGCCGAACGGCTCCGACTCCAGCGCCGGATCGACCGCGCACGATCGTTAGAAGTGCCGATGAACGCTGAGCAGACCGAGCGTTTCGAGTTGATCAAGGAAGGCCTGCGGCGCTTGCTCGCATCCGGAGCCACCTCCCGCGACGAGGCGGAAAAGTTGATCGACCGCATCCGGCGGATTTCCACCTCAGGCTCGCGGATCGAGGTGGAGACGATGAAAGTCTGGCCGGAAAATGAGCCGAACGCGCGGTCGGCATCCGAGTTTTTCGTCAACGAACGGATCGACTTGTTAGTCCGGGAAGCGGAGACCTTCCGCAACGACTACCGCGATAAGCAACGGCGGATCGTCTTCCACGCGCTCAAGAAACCCATTCCCTTCATGACCGCCAAGACGGGCAAAACTGTCCAAGAGTTTGTCGAACGCGACGATGAAATCGAAACCCAGAAATATTGTGGGATCATCCTGGCCGCCATCGTCTTCGCCTGCGGCGTGCTATCCACCATCATCATTTCCCGCCAGAACCGACAGACGAAGTAGCAAAGTTTATATAAACTCCAATCGTCGGCCTGCTCATGCAAAGCCAAGCTTGGTCTGTTATTTGGGACCGAGAACCCTCGCCGATGATTTGCTTGTGTTGCGCTTTTTGTTCTTGCGCCCGAACTGGACAGACCGTGACTTCCCATTTGGGGCGATGACTTTACCGCTGTCGATGCCAATGAGCTTGCGGATGATTGCGACTTGTTCCGGCAGTTTGTCAGGCCACGCGATGGGAGATCGGGGATGGTGGATGGCGGATTGGAAGAGCCGGCATCGACGCCCGCGAGGGCACCTTGTAGCGGCGGGCTGTAACCGGCGCTGGCCGCATCGCTGAATTTTGTTGGGTTCTGATAGTCCGGGCGCAGCCAGCGGATGAGGCCGCGTTTTTCCTCTGCGGTGCGCTCGTGGTTGAGGGCGACAAGGCGGGTGAGGAGGCGTCTTCAAACGGAGCATAGGCGTCCCGCCTGTCAATCTCCGGGGATGAAACAGGCGAGACGCCGACGCCCCTTTCCTTTTGGAGATCCCACCACCCATGCGCTTCTAACATGGCGGTGAGGGTGAGGCCGGGATGTTGCTCCTGTTGGTGCTTGGGATTTTGTGGCGACAAGAATGTCGCTATTCCACAGTTACACTTTTCGCGAGATTTCGCGGTTGGTCGATCTCGCAACTGCGGATGCGGGCGACGTGATAGGCGAAGAGCTGGAGCGCAGCGGCAGCGGGGATGGTGGCGACTAACGGATGGCAGCGCGGGACGGTGATGAAGTCATCCATGCACTCGGCGGTCGCGTGATCCCCCTCGGTGACGATGCCGAGGATGCGGGCACCGCGGGCGCGGCATTCCTCGATGTTACCCAGCGTTTTATCCATGCCGGGGATGTCGAGGGCGAGGGCGATGATCGGGGTGCCTTTGACTAACAGCGCGATGGGACCGTGCTTGAGCTCGGCGGCGTGGTAGCCCTCCGCATGGATGTAGGAAATTTCCTTGAGCTTGAGCGCACCTTCGAGGGCGACGGGATACATCGGGCCGCGGCCGATGAAGAAGGCGTGTTCGTTTTGCGCGTAGTCGGCGGCGATCATGGCGATGCGTTCGTTCTGGAGAATGACCTTGGCGACGAGGGCCGGGATGGCCTCGATTTCGCGGGCGAACTTGATGCCATCTTCCCGCGAGAAGCGGCGTCCGCGACCGAGCTTAAGAGCCATCATCAGCAGGACGGCGACTTGGCAGGTAAATGCCTTGGTGGAGGCCACGGAAA
>JAYVEJ010000616.1:0-9003 GCA_043748885.1 Luteolibacter sp.
AGGAGGTTCTCGATGTCGGAGAAATGGAGTCCGGTGGTGGGTTCGTCGAGGATGAGGAGCTTGCCGGCGGAGGTGCCGCTGGCGGAGAGGAGTTGGCAAAGCTTGAGGCGCTGGGCCTCGCCGCCGGAGAGGGTGTTGAGGGGCTGGCCGAGTTTGAGATACCCGAGACCGACTTGGACGAGGGGGGAGAGGAGTTTGATGATTTGGGTGTGCCTTTTAAGATGTGCAGGCGGGACGCCTGCGCCCCCTTGATAGAAAGCGATGGCATCGACGACAGTGAGATCGAGGATGTCGTAGATGGATTTTCCGAGGTAGTGGAAGTCGAGGGTTGAGGATTTGTAGCGTTTGCCGTTGCAGTCGGGGCAGATGACGTAGAGGTCGGAGAGGAACTGCATTTCGACCTTTTCGAAGCCGTTTCCGGCACAACGGTCGCAGCGACCGGCACCCGAGTTGAAGGAAAAGAAGCCGTTCGTTAGATCGCGGGCTTTGGCCTCAGGGGTGCAGGCGAAGAGCTGGCGGATGGGATCGAAGGCTCCGAGAAAAACGGCGGGGGTGGAACGCGGGGTGCGGGCAACGGCGGTTTGATCGACGAGTTCAACGCCGGATAGATGCTGCGAGCCTTTGAGATCCTTGATTGGAGCGGCATCACCCTCGGCTTGTTGGCCGAGTTTGCGGGCGAGGTTTAGATAGAGGACATCGTGGGCGAAGGTGGATTTCCCAGAGCCGGAGACGCCTGTGAGCACGGTGAAGAGGCCGAGCGGGAGATCGACATCGAGCTTCTTCAGGTTGTGGCGGGTGGCACCGCGGATGGAGAGGATTTGTTTGGTGGGCTTGCGACGCTTGGTGGGGATGGGGATGGATTTTTGGCCGGTGAGCCAAGGTATAGTTCCGAGTTTGAAGTTTTCAGTTTTCAGGGAAGAGGCTTCGCGCTGGTTCTTGTTCTTCTCTTTTTCTTTGCTGAAAACTGGAAACTGAACACTAGCAACTCGGGGCGGTCCCTGATAGATGAGGGTGCCGCCGAAGGAGCCGGCGCCGGGGCCGAGATCGACGAGGTGGTCGGCGGCGAGCATGACGGTTTGCTCGTGCTCGACGACGACGAGGGTGTTCCCCTTATCGCGGAGACCGTGCATGACGCCGACGAGGCGGTCGATATCGCGCGGGTGGAGGCCGACGGTGGGTTCGTCGAGAACGAAGAGGGTGCCAGTGAGAGCGGCTCCGAGGCAGGTGGTTAGATTGACGCGCTCGACCTCGCCGCCTGATAGGGTGCGGGTGGTGCGGTCGAGGGTGAGGTAGCCGAGGCCGACTTGATCGAGGTAGGAGAGACGGGAAGTGATTTCGGTTAGGACGAGATCGAGGGTGGGGTCGGAGGGACGATTTGAGATTTCGGATTTAAGATTTGAAAACCACGGCAGGAGGTCGCCTATGGAGAGGGACCAGAGTTCGGGGAGAGTTTTTCCGCTGACTTTGAAGCAAAGGGACTCGGGCTGGAGGCGCTTGCCACGGCAGGCGGAGCAGGTGGTGTAGGAGCGGTAGCGACTGAGGAAAACGCGGACGTGCATCTTGTAAGCCTTGGTTTCCATCCAGTCGAAAAAGCCTTTGACGCCATACCAATCGCCGGATTCCCAAAGCGCTTCGAGTTCGTCCGAGGTGAGGTCGTCGGTCTTACGGTCGCCGAAGTAGATCCATTCTTGTTCGTCTTCGGAGAGATCTTCGAAGGAACATTTGAGGTCGATGTCGCGCTCCTTGCAGTTTCTAACGAGGTCGCGCTGGCACTCGTCGCCGCGCTCGCCTTGGAAGGGTTTGATCGCTCCTTCGGCGATGGAGAGGGACTTGTCTGGGACGGCTTTTTCGAGGTCGATGCCGATGATGCGGCCGAAGCCGCGGCACTTCGGGCAGGCACCTAACGGAGAGTTGAAAGAGAACAGGGCAGGCGTGGGCTTGCGGAGGGTGAAGCCGGTCTTCGGGTTGGTCCAACTCGTCGTGAACGACTTGCTGATCGTGGATTGGGAATCGTGGATCGTGGCGGTCCCCTTGCCGAGAGTGAAGGCGGCTTCCAGGGCTTCTAGCAGGCGAGATTGGTTTTCGGGTGTTAGGGTGAGGCGGTCTTGGACGATGTGGATGACGGGCGAAATAAATTTGCCTAAGGGCCAGCCAGAGAGGGCTTCGCCAGTTTTTAAGTTGCCTGCTATCGCAGGCTCTGGATTCGCGGTCCGTGGCTCGTCGGTGCGGATGACTTCCCCGTCGATGAGGATGCGGAGGTAGCCTTGGGCATTGAGGAAAGGGAAAATTTCCTCGGGCTTCGATTCGGGCGGGACGGGGATGGGGAAGGTAACGAGAAGAGCTTGGCCTGCTAGATTTGCGGCTGCCCAGGCGGTGGCAGATTCGGGGGAATCGGGCTGGATGGATTCGCCGGTGTTAGGGTCGTAGCCGATGCCGAGGCGGGCGAAGAGCAGCTTGAGGTAATCGTTGATCTCGGTGAGCGTGCCGACGGTGGAACGGGTGGTGCGGACGTGGTTTTTCTGCTCGATGGCGATGGCGGGGGGGATGCCGTCGATGTGATCGACCGCGGGCTTGTCCATGCGGTCGAAAAACTGCCTGACGTAAGGTGAAAACGTTTCCACATAGCGGCGTTGGCCCTCGGCGTAGAGCGTGTGGAAGGCAAGCGAAGATTTCCCGGAGCCGGAGGGACCGGTGACGACCGTGAGTTTTCCGAGCGGAATATCGAGGTCGAAGCCCTGAAGGTTATGCTGGCGGCAACCGCGAAGGAGGATGGCGGGCTGGGGAGGACGGGGGACGTTTTTCTTGGCAACTTTGGGCACGCCGCAGGGTAAACAGGAATGCGGGGTCCGCCAGTGGAAGTACGTGGCAGTGTTGATTCATCAACAGCTTGCCCTTGATCTTATAGAAATGAGTGGCGGCTAGAACCCGCTCGCTCAACCTGCAAAGGCATTCGCAGCCAGCCCTTTGACGCCTAGCCCGCGGACTACGAACAAGCGCCCGGCTTGCTCTTCGACAATCGTTTTGTGGATGCCGGTGGTGATGTAGAGGTCTGCTAGATCTGGCCCGCCGAAGGCACACGCGGTCGTCTCTAGACATGGCAGCTCGATGCGCCGTAGCTCTTCGCCGGTCGCCGGATCAAAACTAACCACACAGCCGCCGTGACAAAATGCGATCCATAAATTTCCCTCTGCATCGAGGGTCATGCCG
Organism: Luteolibacter sp.; assembly: GCA_043748885.1. Classification (GTDB taxonomy): domain Bacteria; phylum Verrucomicrobiota; class Verrucomicrobiia; order Verrucomicrobiales; family Akkermansiaceae; genus Luteolibacter. The sequence goes on from JAYVEJ010000616.1 coordinate 3,208, forward strand.
TCGGGTGAGGCGGCGAGATGCGCGGTGGAGACCACGCTGCGGAGGTTCCGCAGATGGCCGTCCTCGTAATCGAAGGCGAGCACCTCTTTGCGCGGAGTGTCGATGTAATAAACCGTTTTGCCATCGACTGACCAGGCGATGCCGTTGGAGTTGGTGACCGGACCGAAGGCTTCGTGGAGCGTTAGATTTGGGTCGAGGCGATAGAGCCGGGCATCGCCCGTCTTCTTCACCAGGCTGATCGTGCCGGCGAAAAAGCGCCCGTCGGGTGAGCATTTGCCGTCGTTGAAGCGGTTGTCGGGTTTGTCCGCCTCGGGATCGGCGATGGCGGTTAGGTGGCCGGTTTCCTCGTCGAGAAACAGCAGCCCGTGATCGCCAGCGATGACCAGTCCGCCGCTCTCGCGGGGGACCACGGTGCCGACGCGTTGCCCGACGTTCCAGGATTTTTCGCTGCCGTCTGCGGGATCGAAGCGATGGACGCGGTGGCCCTCGATATCGACGAAATAAAGGGCTTCCTGCCACCAGACCGGGCCTTCGCCCCATTGGCAGCGGACGTTTCCGACCGGTTCGATGTTGAGCATGACCGCAGCGTAAAAGGGCGGGTGAATGCGCACCAAGGTAATTTCGCCGATCGCGGGCTTTCATTTCATCTAACTTCCCCGCAGAGTGCCCACCATGCGCGGCGCGTTTCCTTCTGAGGTTTTGAAAGTGTGGCTCTACGCCGCAGCTTCGGTGCTGCTAGGCGCGTGGGTCTCTCCACTGCTCTACAACGCAGGAAAAGCTCTCGCAGAGGTCTCGTCCGTCAAGCAAACCAACGGCCCATTGCACTGGCTCGCCGGGATTTGCCGCGCGGCGGATTTCCCGAAATTCTTCGAAGCCAGCCTGCTGGGGGCGGCGCTGCTGTTATTCCTGCCGCTGCTCCACTGGCTGCAAGTGCGCGCCGTGGCGGGCGAGGGCAGGCAGCTTGCGGACAAGTCGCAAGCTTGGAATGGCGGGCAGCGGCTGCTTGATCATCCCCGCCAACTGCGCCACGGCGTGAGCGGGTTTTTGGCAGTCACCGCCGTGTTTTCACTGATCGCTGGAAGCCTGATTCTCAGCGGGGTTTTCGAGTGGAGACAGCCGCTTGGGTCACTCGCGAAAATCGTGTTGCGGGGATTCACGACCGCGCTTGGGCTGGCGGTTTTCCAAGAACTTGTGTTCCGCGGAGCCGTGCTGGGGATCTTCCTGCGGGCGATGCGTCCGTTAGCCGCTATCAGTCTATCAGCGGCGCTCTTCGCGCTGGTGCATTTCCTCAATCCACCGCCCGGACTGAATGTGCTCGACCCAGATGCCTCGGGTGTCGGCTTCGAGTTGCTGGGCAAAATCGCCGTCCGCTTGAGCGAGCCGCGCATCGTCCTTGATACCTTCGCGCCGCTGTTAGCGCTCGGCGTGGTCCTCGCGTATGCCCGCTGGCGGACTGCCTCGTTGGGGTTATCGATCGGCCTTCACACCGGTTGGATTTTCGTCAACGGCGTCCTCGCCAGTGTGACAGTGGCGGCAGGATTCCCGAGTTTGCTGGCGGGTCCTACCCTCGGGCAGGGTCTCATCCCGCTCGCCGGAATCCTCTTCGCGGGCGTCTTCACCCACTACCTAACAAACTCCGCCGATGCCACCGATGCCCCGGCCTGAAGTCCGTGGCTGGCGGAAATGGTGGACCCGCTCACTCGATCTGCTCTACCCGCCGCAGTGCGCGGTTTGCCGCAGCCCATTGGCGGACGGGCGGGCGTTATGCGCTGATTGCGACGCGGACCTGCCGCGCCTTGTGGAGCCGTTTTGCAAATCCTGCGGCGAGTCATTTCAGGGTGAAATCGAAGGCACCTTCGCCTGCCCGAACTGCCATCGACTCAAGTTTGCGTTTGAGTTCGCCAGGCCCGCCATGGTCCGCGACCCTCGCACGTTAGAGATGATTCACCGCTTGAAATACAGCCGCGAACTCCACCTCGCCCACGACCTCGGGCGACTTGCCGCCGGGTCATTCGGCGATCCCCGGCTCGCTCCGGCACTCGCCGGAAACTGGCCGCTGGTCCCCGTGCCGCTGCATCGGCGGCGGTTCCAGCACCGCCATTTTAACCAGGCCGAGGAAATCGCCAGAGTGCTCGCCAGTCACCTCGGCCTGCCCGTCATCAAAGCCTTGCAACGGACCCGCGCCACCGGCCACCAGACCGCGCTCACTCGCGTCCAGCGCATGGAAAACTTGCGCGGAGCCTTCGCCATCACCCGCGCCGGTCGCCACTCTATCAGCCACTCACCCAGTGGCGCAGTGCTCGTCGATGACGTACTAACCACTGGCTCGACCGTCCACGAATGCGCGAAAATTTTGCGCCGCGCCGGCTTCCGGAGCATCTTCGTGGTCACCGTGATGCGCGGTTAACCGATCATCCGCTGCGTTTCAAAACGCCGCAGCACGAAGTGACAGATCACGGCCGTTAGCGTCAGTGTGACCATCGGGAATATCCCGGAAAATGTTTCTCCGATGCCCCACAGATGATTCTCGGCGGGCTGATAGAGCTGGTTGAAAGCCTTGAAGCCCGCGATCCAGCCGGCGTGCAGGCCGATGGAGAACCACAGTGCCTTCGTCCGCACCCGCGCCCACGCGAGGATCATGCCACCGAGCAACAAGGTGGCGAAGTCGGTCACGAAAAACTGCGGGTTGGTGAAATGGAACAACACCTTTCCTAGCAGTTCGAATCCCGCCAACACCGACGCCGGATCGGCGATGACCCAGCCATCCGGCGGTTTCAGAAAATGGATGAAGGCGAAAAATAACGAGGTGCCGACACACGCCGCCAAGGGTCTTGAAAATTTCAACCACATTCCTAACAACACCCCGCGGATCAACCATTCTTCCAGCGGCGGCACCACCAGCGCCGGGACTAGAATCTTTTCCAGCAGTTTGCCCAATCCCAGCGCGTGCGGCTTCGGCACAAAGGCACCTTGCCCTTTCAACAACAGCCCGAGCGCCCACAACATCCCAGCCGCGATCGCGCATCCCACGGCGACCTGAATTAGGGCGCGGCTCCAGCCCACCCGGACACACGCATCCACCCTGCCCGCACTCGCTGCCCGCATAACCCGAATTCTCCAGAACAATACCGGCAGCATCAACAAGGCGGCTAACAACAGCGAGCGACTGAAAAACCGGCTGAATTCCGCCCGCCCGCATGCAGCCCCGAGCCATTCCAGAATCGCCGGCAAGTCCCTGACCGTAGCCGCCCTCGCGAGGTGGGAGCCTGCCTGATAGAGCCACGGCGCAAGCGCCGCAGCCAGCACGAGCGATAGCATCACCCACAACATAACGGCACCTGCCTCCGATCGAAAAAAGCGTTTCACTCGCCAAGTTTTGATAGGACGGATGGAAGTTGTCCAGAGGTGCTTGCGGAAAGAGAATGGTGACCCTGTGGTGCCATTTGCCCTTCCTGCAATTTCCAACAGCCTTCCAATCTTGGTTTGACGCGGGTGTCATTGAAAGTGGCTCACCAGTAAGGGGAGTGGACATTTTTGTCCACTTGCCGATGTGCGGAGAAAGAGTGATTACGAAGCTCTACTCTTTCTCTTCTCATCGTCTGGACGGACAAAAATATCCGCCCCCCTTACCGGTGCGCCATATCGCAACCCCTCAAAGCCCGCGCAAGGTCGCCTTGATCGCCTCGAAGTTTGGCATCTCGCTCGGGACATCGAGTACCTCGGCGTATTGCACCACGCCGGACTTATCGATCACGAAGGCGGAGCGCTTCGACACGCCGCCCATGATGAGATTTTTCGTCGGTAAAAATTGCTCGTAAGCCACGCCGTAGGCTTCCGTCACCGCGTGCTCGTAGTCGCTGAGCAGCGTGATGGTGATGCCTTCCTTCTGTGCCCACGCTTCCTGCGCGAATGGATTGTCGCCGGAAATCCCCAGCACCTTCGCGCCGAGTGCGTCATACTCGGAGATCCCGTTAGAGATCCCACAGAGTTCGCTGGTGCAGCCGCCGGTGAAGGCCATCGGCACGAATAACAGGATGATGTTGGATTTGCCGATCAGCTCGCTCAGGGTGACCAGCTCAGGGCCATTGGCGGTTTTACTGACGAGGGTGAAATCTGGGGCTGGGTCGCCGACTTTGATGGACATAATGGTTTCGGGGTTGTTTGAAGTGACGCCGCAGCGTAGAACGCCGCTTTCGGATATGTCATACCAATTCTCAAATTTTGGCCATCACCTCGGCAGTGGCAGCGGCATCGGCGAGCTGATGGACGACCTCGGCCACGCCCTCGCCAGCGGCAGCCCGGATCTAAAAATGCTCGGCGGTGGCCAGCCAGCCCGCATCCCCGAGATGAACGCCGTCTGGCGGCGGCGGCTCGAAGAACTGATGGAGGAAATGGGCGGACTCGAACGCGCTCTAACCACCTACGACCCGCCCGGCGGAAATCCGCATTTCATCGCCGCCATCGCCACGCTCTTCCGGGAAACCTTCGGCTGGGAAATCGCCCCGGAAAACGTCGGCATCACCAGCGGTGGCCAGACCGCCTTCTATTTCCTCTTCAATCTGCTAGCCGGAGAAATGCCCGACGGCAGCCACCGCAAGATCTTGCTGCCGCTCGTCCCCGAATACATCGGCTACGCCAACCAGGGCGTCGCCGGCGATCTTTTCCGCGCCGTCCCGCCGCTTATCGAAAAAACCGGGCCGCACGAGTTTAAGTATCGCGTGGATTTCGACCAGTTAGTCGTCAGCCCCGACATCGGCGCGATCTGCGCCTCGCGCCCCACCAACCCCACTGGCAATGTCCTAACCGACGCGGAAATCGCCCACCTCTCCGCCATCGCCAAGCAGCACAATATCCCGCTCATCATCGACAACGCCTACGGTGCGCCCTTCCCCGGCATCATCTTCGCCGATGCCACGCCGTTCTGGGAAAACCACGTCGTCCTCACCTTCAGCTTGTCGAAACTCGGCCTGCCCGGCACCCGCACCGGCATCGTCATCGGCCCGCCGGATATCATCCGCGCACTCGGCTCCATGAGTGCCATCGCCGGACTCTCGAATCCTAACATCGGCCAGCAAATCACCCTACCGCTCATCCGCTCCGGCGAGATTCTCAGCCTCAGCCGCGAAGTCATCCAGCCGTTCTATCAGGAAAAATGCCAGCTTGCCCGCCAAGCTGCCCACGACGCCTTCGGCGACGACATCGAGTGGTACATGCACCGCAGCGAGGGAGCATTGTTCCTGTGGTTCTGGTTTCCCGGCCTGTCGATCACCTCCCAAGAACTCTACGAACGGCTGAAAAAACGCGACGTCCTCGTCATCCCCGGCCACCACTTTTTCTTCGGCCACGCCGACCCTAACTGGTCCCACCGCCACCAATGCATCCGCGTTTCCTATGCGATGGATGAGGCAGTGGTTAGAGACGGCCTGCGCATCATCGCGGAGGAAGTGCGGAGAATGGGCAAGGTGTTCCGGCTGTCTCAGCCGGAATCCGTAGCTCTGCTCCCGACTGAGACAGTCGGGACACATTCTCTTCAATGAGCCGCCAACCAGTTAGGCCCGGTGCCGGATTCCACTTCGATCGGCACGCCGTGCGGCAGCGGCAGCGCAGTTTTCATGGCCTCTAAAATCTTCGGGACGAGTTCATCCTGCTCGTCGAGCGCGAGGTCGAATACGAGTTCGTCATGCACTTGCAGTAACATCTTCGTGTGATACGGCTTTTCCCGTAGCAGCGCGTCGATGCGGATCATCGCCAGTTTGATCATATCCGCAGCGGTGCCTTGGATCGGGGTGTTGATGG
>JAYVEJ010000617.1:0-3452 GCA_043748885.1 Luteolibacter sp.
CCCCGAGTCTTTCTCGGGAATCCCGCCCATTTCCCGCACGTTTGCGGAAAGCCAAGTGGCGGAACGCGAGTGATCCGAGCGGATCCGCCGGAGTTCCTCAGTCACCGGCGAACCGGCATATTTCTCGATCGCTTGGCTGTAGGTTTCTACGGCGGAAAGCTCGCCCCGCAGCAGGCCGTTGCAGACGGCGATGCAGTGTTCGTGAGTTGGCGTCATGGTATCAGAGTTAGAGTTCATCGGTTGAGTAGGGTTGAATCGGTGATTCCGGTCGCAGAATCAATGCCACGCAGAAAAACGCCGGAAATTCAGCGAGCCCATTCGTCCAGCGTCCCTGTTTTGCAACAAACTCCAATGGCAAAGGTGCGATGTGCAATGTGAGCGCGGCGTCCTAACGGAAACTGCCCGAAATTTCGTTGACCGCAAAAGGATAGGCTCGCTAGTCTGCACCAAACGATGAAATCACAATTTCACCAACAACTGGCCATAGGCACCGCGATGATCGTGGCTGTCGTGTTGGCAGCAGGATGTGGGAAACGTCAGGATACCGTCGATTGGTGGCAGGGCGAACAAGAGCGAATCGAATTAAGCCAGCAACTGGAGCTGAAAAACTATCGCTTCGAGCAGAGTTATTCCCGCGATTTCGCCCAACTGGAAAGCTTCCGGCACTCGGCCAAAGTGTCCGCCCCGCAGCTCATTTCGCTGCGTCAACAACGCCTGACTTTGGGCGACCAGATCGGATCATTGGAAGGCCAATGGGGCCACTTCCGTGAATCGGCGATTCGGGATCAGCGCCAGCAGGCGATGCGTAAGAGCTTTGAAAAACTCACTTTGGTATCTGGCCGAACGTTCGTAAATGCTTCGGTCGCCTCGATCGACGATGCCGGAGTGACGATTCGTCACACGGACGGCTCAGCTCGTCTGCGGTATGCGGATTTGGATGCGAAGCAGCGGATCTTATTCGGCTTAGAAGCAGACTTGGCGGAAGCGGCCGACGAAAAGGAAGCCCGCGATGTTGCCGCGTATGAGAGGTGGGTCGAGACGCGGATGCTGGCACTTAACGAAAAGAAGATAAAGGAATCCGCAGTGGCCGAGCGGGTGGAGTCTGATAGCCAGCGGACGCGGGCAGCGCGTGCTGCGCAAATGGTGACTGCTGCGAACGTAAGGCCTCTCGCTCAGCCGGCATCTAACGTGGGCAGCCGTTCGTGGTCCTATTCGAGAGATTACTCTAACTACCGCCGCTCCTACCACTACGTGTATTATAATAACACTCCTGCCTATAACTGTCAGCCCTATGGCTACAGTGTCTATCCGAGCCGGCCGCTCCCGCCCAATGCATACAATCCTCCGGTTGTGACCCAACGCAGATCATTCGCCGATACCACCTTACCATCCATCCCATGAGGCACTCTTACCGTTCCTATTCTATGGCCATTCTAGTGGCCCTTTCCTGCGCTTCATGCAGTGATGATCCCAAGCTGGTTGAACAGCGGGAGAAGCAAAAAGCCGAGATTTCCCGCTTGAAAGGGGAGTTGGCGCTGATTGATGAAAAGCTCAAGAGTCTCCCACCAGATGTATCCGCCGATCTGGTAGAAGCTAAGAAAGTTTCCGAAAAGCAATCCGCCGAAGTGGCGGGACTCGAAACAGAAGTGGCGGCACTGGAAGCCAAAAAGCGTTCTCTGCAGAGCGAGTTCGATGCCTATAAAGTCAAGTATCAGATCAAGTAATCCTTACTCCAAAAGATATGTCTTTCAGTGATATGATGTCGAGCGGTCGCGGTCCAGGAGTGATCGGAATGGTGATGGCGCTGGTGGTGCTATTAGGCTTCGGACTGTTATTCATGTATGCCTCTGACGAAACCGAACGAGCTGGCCAGTCGATCGAGTCGGTGATCGCCCATCAGGCCAAAGATATTGAAAGCCAAAAGGCGACGATCATCTTCGAGCGGCAGAAGTTAGACCAAGCTCCGACCCGCGTCGCTAACGCCAAGGAGCTGGCCCGGATTAAGCGCGAGAGCCAAGCTCTCACCGATAACTCTGCCAATTTCAAGACACGGATCGAAGCCGCAAAGGCTGAGTTAGCGCTCAGGCTAAAAGCTCTCGCGGATTATAAAGATGAATACCGCGCCTATGCTCGCGGCAAGGCCAAGGGGGAAACCCTCGATAAACTCGAGACTCTAACTGGCGCTGTGTATAACTCCGTGCTCATCCGGGAAGTGAGCGCCATCGGCATCCAGATTCGCCATGCGGACGGCCAGAAGCGGATCCTGTTCGAAGATCTACCCGAAGCGATGAAAGATCGTTTTCAGTATGATCCAAAACAAAAAGAGCAGGCGATGGCGGAAGAAGCTGCTTCCCGAGACGTCCATGAAGCCGCCGTGGCGGTGGCTGACGATCTAGCGGACCAGAAAATGGATGCGCAGAGGGGAAAAGATGCAGAAGAGGTGAAAGCCAGGATCCGTCAGGACATCGCCGTGAAGGAAGGGTTGGTTGCTTCCATCAAAGAGGAAATCAAGGGACTAGAAGCTGAGATAGATCGGGCGGCGGCCGATGCATCTGCGGCCCGCGCGGCTGGCCGGATGCACATTAACAAGTCGGGTAGTATCAGCAGCAACATCCGCTCGAAACAAGGCCGGATCTCCACTCTGCAAGCCGAGATGGCTCAGCTGAGAGGTCGGCTCTAACATTCCAGCGCCACCCATGCTGTCCTCCGAAGATCATCCCGGGGTTTTCACGTTCATGGTCGGCATGATCGTGGTGGTGATGGTCGCCGTCGGGCTTTCCGTGGTGGCGGACAAACATCGGGTTTTTTCAGGCGGAACCGGCGAACTCAAGCGGGAGATCAACGCTTGCGCCACGCAAATTACAGAGCTCAGTGCCCAGACTGCCGAGCAAACGCTACTTTTGGAAGGCGCTTCGTCCAATTTGCGCAAGGGATCAAACGCCCATCGCGAGCTCACCGCGCAGCTTGAAACTCAGCGTCAGCGGCAAGCGGCATTGGAGAAATCGCGGCTTGAGATCCGCGAGGCTATCACCGCGCTGGAGGGCGATTTCTCCCAATACCGGGCGACCTACCGCCAGAAGAGCTGGGCCGCTGCGGTCGGTGAATCGCTCGGCACTCTAACGATCCGTGGCGGTCGCGCTTACCCATTGGCGACGATCACGCGGGTGACCGATGTCGGCTTAGAAATCCGCCACGAGCACGGGATCGCCCGCATTCAGGCACCGGATCTGGAGCCGAAAATGCAGGATCGGTTTCAGTGGAGCGATGAAGAACGCCGGAGCCGCCTGAAAGAGGAAGACGAGAATCTAACTGGCAAGCCTGACAAGGCAGATTCCGAGATCGTTGATGGCGAAGAAGCCGTTGCCGAAGTGATTGCGCAACCCCCAGCTCCCAAAGTGAACCGTTATCAAAACCCAAATGCCGCCGAAGATGCCGAGAAATTGCGGCTGCTG